>JAKFFO010000213.1:0-35225 GCA_036675035.1 Oxalobacteraceae bacterium | reverse complement strand
CCCTGGTCTTTCACGTTTCCGGCAACCACGCCGGAAAATGCGCGGCGCAAATCGGCGGCCAGCAGGTGGCGCGGCTGATCCCGATGCAGCCTGAGGTTGTGCATGTTTTCATGTGTCGGGGTAAACGGCTTCTGGAATTCATGATCGATCTTCAGCGCCCAGGTGAAATAGTATGCATCGGCGCGCTCCTTGCGGAACTCGCGAACCCGCTTGATGCCGGATTGCATTTCCTGCGCGACTGCGGCCGGGTTGTTGATAATGATCTTGTACAGCTTTTGCGCTTCCGGTCCCAGCGTTTCACCGACGAATGCATCGATCTGCCGGAAGTAATCCGCCGATGTCTCGGGGCCGGTGAATACCAGCGGGAAAGGTATATTGGCGTTATCCGGATGCAGCAGGATGCCGAGAATGTACAGGATCTCTTCGGCCGTGCCGACGCCGCCCGGAAACACCACGATGCCATGCCCGACCCGGACGAAGGCCTCCAGCCGTTTTTCAATGTCCGGCATGATCACCAGCGAATTGACGATCGGATTCGGCGATTCGGCGGCGATGATGCCCGGCTCCGACAGACCGAGATAGCGGCCATTGACAATGCGCTGCTTGGCGTGTCCGATCGTCGCGCCCTTCATCGGCCCCTTCATTGCGCCCGGACCACAGCCGGTGCAGATATCCATGCCGCGCAGTCCGAGTTCGTAGCCGATCTTTTTCGAATAATCGTATTCCACCGGTGAAATCGAATGGCCGCCCCAGCACACCACCAGGTTCGGGTTGGTTTGCGGGCGCAGCACATCGGCATTGCGCAGGATATGAAAAACCGCATCGGTAATGCCTTCCGACGATTGCAGGTCGAAATTGACATTGCCGTTGATTTCGTCGCTGATGAAGAGGATATCGCGCAGCACGGCAAACAGATGCTCGTGTATGCCCTTGATCATCTTGTTGTCGACAAAGGCGCTGGCCGGCGCACCCTTGATTTCAAGCTTGATCCCGCGCTCGCGTTCAACGATGCTGATATCGAACGCCTGATGGCGGTCCAGCAATTCTTTTCCATCATCGGTGTAGTTGCCGCAATTGAGCACCGCCAGCGAACAATTGCGAAAGACCGGGTGCAGACCACCGTGGCTGTTGTCGAGCAATTTGTGGACTTCCGCCTTGGACAGAGTATCCATGCGGCCTTCAGGAGAGATTTGCGTATCGATTGCGTGGTATGTCATGACTGGAATTTTTCGAGGTTGAAGTTCATGATGACAGTATCAACCGCAAACCGCCGTTACGTCCAGTGCCTGTGTTTTATCAAAGCGACGTGCGGAGGGATCGAGTTGCCGCAGGCGCAAGGCGCCGCGGCGGTAAAAAATCATCCGAATTTGAACCGGGGGACGGCCTTTACCAGGCTCCGCGGGAAAAATCTTTCTTCCGTGGTAGAGGATGGGTAGCGGTTATCAGGTGAATATCAAGCAAGTGCATATCAAGCGTCCCCCGATTTTCGAAAAAATTCCGGCTTGATTCAGCTCGAAACTTTTGCCACTGCGGTGGCCGCTTTCTTGTTTTTCGGTGTAATGGTCCAGAAGTACAAAGTCTTGTTGCCGACCTTTTCTATCTTTTCGGGGGGCCAGTCCGATCCCATGTCGAAGTCATGGGACACCACACGCGTTCCGACCTTGAGCTGCCTCCATAGCTGTGGCCGCAACTTCAGATTGATGTCCGGCAAAAGATACAGCGTGACCACAGTCGCTTTCGAGAAATCGGATTCAAACAAGTCGGCGACCTTGAAATTCACCTTGCTGGTTACGCCGGCGGATTGCGCATTTTTCCGGGCTTCTTCGACGCGAACCGGATTGATGTCGATGCCGGTGCCGCGTGCGCCGCGCTCTTTTGCGGCAGTGATGACGATACGTCCGTCACCGCAGCCCAGGTCGAACAGCACATCGTTCTTGCCGACCTTGGCAAGATCAAGCATCTTGTCCACCACCGGCTGCGGCGTCGGTACGTAGGGGACATCGAGTTTTGGCGGAAGAGCCGTCTGCGCAAATGCGAGGCCGGTCGCCAGCGTAAAGGCCAGTACGGTGGAAAGCATCGTCAGCGATGCCGTTATCGGCCGAGCGATCATGGAACGGGACAGGTAACGCAGTTTCACGAGATTCTCCTTAATCAGGTTCGAGGCGATGAATTATTTTTGCTTCACGGGGAACATATGCAACATCAGCAACAGGGCAATGCCGGCGGCCAGGACGCCGATACCGACCCATGCGGCGTTCAGGCCGCCGAGCGACTGGCTGTACACATAAGACAAGCTGGACCAGAGCATGTACGCGCAGGTTGTACAAAATATAATGGGCAATAACGGAAACAACGGCACCTTGAACGGACGGTCGGTATCAGGCTCGCGTATCCTCAGCACGAACAGCGCGATGCCCGACAACAGAAAAAACAGCCAGAAGACCGGTGCCGTGAACTCGACCATCGATTTGAAGCCGCTGCCGGTCCACGCGCCCAGCATGATCAGCAGCAGTGCGGCGACACATTGCACACACATTGCGTTGACCGGGGTGCCGCGCAAACCGTCCCACAAGGCAAGCTTCGTGAATGCCGGCCAATCACACCCGACCGCATAGCTGGTCCGAGCACCGACGATCATGGTGGCGTTGATCGAGGTGGCAGCAGCAATCGCGATCATCACCGAAATGATTTTTTCGCCGGCCGGGCCGAAGGCAACGCGCAACAGGTCGGCGGCCAGCGCCTCGGACCTCGACATGCCTTCCAGCCCAAGTCCTTTCCAGAAAGCCCAGGTCACCAGCAGGTAAAGCGTGGTGATGATCAGGATCGACGATACCAGTGCTCTGACCATGTTATGCCGCTTGTCTTTCAGTTCCGCGCTGATATAAGCGGCTTCGTTCCATCCGCCATAGGTAAGCAGCACGAATACCATGGCCAAGCCGAACGATGCCATGGCCGGAGGCGAAGCCGGCACTGTTGGGGCAGGCTGCGGCGCAGGGTTGCCGTTTCCGACCAGGAACAGCGCGGCAATCACGATCAGCAGCAGGCCGCCGATTTCAATCGCGGTCAACCAGGTCTGGGCGGAGGTGCCGGCCTTTATCCCGCGTAAATTGACCCATGACAGCACGATGACGATGGCGGCTGCATACAGCGCAGATCCAGTGGCCGGGCCGAATGCGTTCAGCGGCAAGACCTGATTCATGTAGTCGCCGAAAACAAAGGCAAGCAGCGCTATCGATCCGGTAGTAATGACCGAAAAGCGTGCCCAGCCGAACAGAAAGGACACCGATTTGCCATAGGCGCGCTTCAAAAAATGATAATCGCCACCCGCATGGGAATACGCGGTCGTCAACTCGGCATAGCAAAGCGCGCCAATCAGCGAAATGATGCCGCCCAGCATCCAGGCGCCGAACATCCACGCGGTACTGCCGGCCATTTCCGCCACCATCGACGGCGCCTTGAATATTCCTGCGCCAACCACTACGCCGACAATCAGCGTGATGGCTTCACGCAATCCGAGCACTGCAGCCGGTTCGCCTGCAATGATCGGAGCGGATCGCCGTTCCGGTCGGCTGGCGGTCACTGGTACTTGACTCATCGGATCGGCTCCATAGGTTTCCGCTCGCAGGCGCGAGTTGAGTCTCGTTGCGATGACTCATCCGTGGCGTACTTGGCTTTCGTTCGCTGACCGGCTGGCATCCCGGAAAAATCGGTCGTCATATTATTTCAATGCGCCTTTTCATGGGGGCGAGTGTGGGCAAGAGCGCATGCCGCGTCGTTGGATACGCAGAGACGTTCAGTCACCGCAAAAAAGCCCGATGTGATGAGGATCCATCTTGCGATGGGTGGATCATGTAAAAGTTTCAATTTTCCAGCACCCGCTAGCGCTTGCTCAAACGCCGGTGACAGGCAGAATTCCGGTGCCGAAATAGCGTGTTCCTGCCATTGCCTGCATGAATTTCATCCGAGAGCGTGGTGGTTGAAGCGACTGCAGCATTTGTCTGTTCCTGCGCGGGCATGGATCTGATCGCTGCAGCCAATCCGATTATTTTCGCCCGCGCATGTCGATATAAAAATTACGCGATTGGCAATGGTGGCACGCATCCTGCGTTTCGTTGAATTCGGATATGAGCTGGAGGAAATGCCATGCCTATGGAAAATACGAACAAACCGGTTGTCATCATTACCGGTTCTGCCGGCAGGATCGGAACGGCAATTGCCGCAGAACTTGGCGACGGGTACGCAATTATCGGATTTGAAAAAAACTGCCGCGGCAACCCGAACTGTATCGATGTCGACATTACGTCCGACACGGCGATTGCAGAAGCGCTGGAGCAGGTGCGACAACGCCACGGCAGCCGGATTGCGTCGGTGATCCATCTGGCGGCGTTCTATGATTTTTCCGACGAACCGAATCCGCTTTATGACAAGGTCAATGTAGAGGGAACGCAGCGTCTGCTGCAGGCACTACAGGCTTTCGAGGTAGAACAGTTCCTTTATTCGAGCACCATGCTGGTTCACGCGCCCACCGAACCGGGCGTACCGATCAACGAGGATTCACGTCTCGATCCGAAGTGGCCGTACCCGCAATCGAAAGTTGCGGCGGAAGAAGTGATTCATGCACATCGCGGAAATATTCCCGCAGTGATATTCCGCCTGGCCGGCGTTTATACGGATAACGGCGAAGTGCCGTCGCTGGCTTACCAGGCGCAACGGATCTACGAGCGGCAAATGATCAGCCATTTTTTTTCCGGCGATACCTCGCATGGTCAATCGTTCGTGCACATCGACGATGCCGCGCGTGCATTCCGCAACGCGATCGAACGCCGCACGCAATTGCCGAAGGACACGACCGTCCTGATCGGAGAGCCGGTCGCCGAAAGTTACGAATCCTTGCAAAACCTGATGGGCCGACTGATCCACGGCGAGCCGTGGGAGACCAGGGAAATTCCGAAACCGCTGGCGGCCACCGGCGCATGGCTGCAGCAGAGAATGGAATACGTGGTACCGGATGCGATCGATCGCGGTGTCGAACCATTCATCAAGCCGTTCATGGTGGCACTGGCCGACGATCATTACGAACTGGATATCTCGCGCGCGGAAAAGTTGCTCGGATGGCGGCCCGAACACACCTTGCGCGATACCTTGCCGAAGATTATCGGCGCGCTGAAGCAGGGGCCGGCCGCATGGTACAAGCAAAACAGGATTCCGCTCCCGGTCTGGCTTGAAGATGCGGACCAGCATCCGCTGCCGAGCGCGACCCTGATTTCCGATAGCCGCGCCCAGCAACGGCGCGAGCATCTGCAAACGCTCTGGTGTCATTTCGCGAATGCCGCGCTCGGCACCTGGCTGATATCGAGCCCGTTCATATTCGGGAAGGCGCAATCCTGGATGGTGGCCGGCGAACTGATTACACCGAATCAGCGCGGGCTGGCGCTGTCGGACACATGGATGACCGCCAGCGACATCATCACCGGATTGCTGATCATCGTGTTCAGCATGCTGTCGTTGTCGCGCGATCACGGCTGGGCGCGCTGGATCACCGCATCGCTGGGCGTTTGGCTGCTGTTCGCGCCGTTACTGTTCTGGACACCGAGCGCCGCGGCCTATGCGAACGACACGCTGGTCGGTGCGCTGGTAATCCTGTTCGCGGTCGTGATATCGCCGCCGCCGGGCATCAGCCCGGTAGCCCGGATGACCGGCCCCGATGCGCCGCCCGGCTGGAACTACAGCCCGTCGGGCATGACCAACCGGATCCCGATCGTTGCGCTGGCTTTCATCGGATTGTTCCTGTCACGTTACATGGCCGCCTATCAGCTCGGGCATATCGATTCGATATGGGATCCGTTTTTTGGCGACGGCACCGCGCGCATCATCACATCGGAAGTATCCGAGGCGTGGCCGGTTGCCGATGCCGGGCTGGGCGCCACCGTGTATGTAATGGAAATCATTACCGGCCTGATCGGCGACAAGCGGCGCTGGCGCACCATGCCGTGGGTGGTGCTGTTGTTCGGCATCCTCATCGTGCCGCTTGGCGCGGTGAGCATCTTCTTCATCATCATCCAACCGATCGTGATCGGCACCTGGTGCACGGTCTGCCTGATCGCGGCATTGGCGATGCTGCTGCAGATTCCGTACTCGTTCGATGAAATCCTGGCGACCCTGCAATTCCTGAAAGACCGCAAGGCCAAGGGAAAATCGATGTGGCATGTTCTGTGGCACGGCGATACGATCGAAGGCGGCAGCGCCGATTATTCCGACAATTTCGAGGCACCGTTCACCGCCTTGCTGCGCGAAATCCTGCAGACCGGGGTGCGGTTTACCTGGACCATGGCCGCCAGCGTCGTAATCGGAATCGGCCTGATGATGACGCGCGTGATTTTCGGTACCACCGGTGCCGCGGCCGACAGCGACCACATCGTCGGATCGCTGGTGATCACGTTTTCAATCATGGCCTTGAGTGAAGTAGGGCGGCCGCTGCGCTTTGTCAATATCGGATTCGGCGCATGGCTGATCGCCGCGCCGTGGCTACTGGCTGGATTTTCCGGGCTGGCGGCCGCCGGCGGCGTCATTGCGGGCATCCTGCTGATACTGCTGGCGTTGCCGCTCGGGCCGATCCGCAGCCGGTATGGTGCCTGGGACCGCTGGATCGTGGCGGGTACGCCTCAGCGCGCCAGAAGACTGGCTTCCGCGACATGAGAGGCTTCGACGCTTTTTTCGCGGCATTTTCCGCGCGGTGGAAAGTGGCATGCCGCGGCTCCGGTATTCATGTTATCGTCAGGCGGGCCGCTTTGTCGCATGCATCCAGGAGCGTAATTCATGCGCCGTACCCGTTTTTTCAAGTGGCTGCCAACGTCGGAATCGATCCGGGAAAACCGGTTCCTCAAGCCGTTCGGCCATTATCTTCATCATCACTATCTGTGGCAGTTCAACCGACGTTCGGTGGCGGGCGGGTTCGCGGTCGGCCTGTTCTTCGGAATACTGATTCCATTCGCACAGATCCTGTTGGCAGCGATTGCCGCGGTGATCCTGCGCGTCAACCTGCCGGTCGCGGCTTTCAGCACGCTGATCACCAATCCGTTCACTTTTCCAGCGGTTTATTATGTTGCCTACCGCCTCGGAGAGCTATTGACCGGCGGAGATGCACGCGTGCCGGAGGTGGTGATCGAGACCGACGTAAACATCAGGATTGTCGGACAGCAGGCGGATGTCGCAGGCTGGTTTGCCAACTCGATGGACTGGATGCAGTCGGTCGGTCCATCGCTGGCAATCGGCCTCGGCACACTGGCAATCGTATCGGCGATCGCAGGATATTTCATCGTCAGCGGGCTGTGGCGCTTGAATGCAACCCGACGCTGGCATAAACGACGGTTGCGTTAACGGTCCGCGCAGAAAATCCCGGACAGAGCGGGTTACGATCGTGTTCTGCAAAAAATCGGTTTGGCGCTCGGTTGCGGCTCGGCGCCGATTTCGGCAACATAAATGGATGCATCGTCGAGCGTCGATCTCTCGCCGAGGTGTTCGAAATTCTGCTCCAGCCAGCGCTCTGCGGTCGCATATCCGACTTCGCGCAAGTGCTGCAAAAATGCCCATTCGGCGTTGAACTTGCTCGACACGCCCAGTTTCTGCACTTCATTTTCGGCACTGATCCGATGCAGCCGCATGTCGGTATATCGCACCCGGTCCAGATTTTCTTCATCGATCAGCTGCTTGAACAGCAGGATCGAACTGATTTCCTTGATCAGACTGGCATTGAATGTAATCTCGTTCAAGCGATTCATGATTTCGACGGCGGTGCGCGGCAACTCATCGCGTACGATCGGGTTGATCTGGATAATGATCAGGTCGTTGGCCTCGGTTTCATCCACCAGCGGGAACAACGCGGGGTTCCCCATGTAGCCGCCGTCCCAGTATGCTTCGCCGTCGATTTCAACCGCTCGAAACACCTGCGGCAGGCAGGCGGAAGCCATCACGGTATCGACGCTCAATTCTTCGCGCCGGAAGATTCTGGCTTTTCCGGTCCGCACATTGGTTGCGGAGATGAAAACCTTCATCTCGCCGCAGGAACGAACCCGCTCGAAATCGATGTGACTGGCGACCAGATCCCGCAGCGGATTGATATCCAGCGGATTGAACTGGTATGGCGAAACCATACGGGTCGCCATTTCGAACAGCACATATGCCGGCGATGCGTCGAGCGTCCAGTTTCCGGTCAGCTTGTCCATCGGCGTGCGCTGCAATGGACTGAAGCGCGACGTATCGCTGACCGCTTTCCAGAATTTGCGCAGCGCCTTGCGCGCGCCTTCCTTCCCGCCGCCGCGCGACAGGCCGTCGGCAATCACAACGGCATTCATCGCACCGGCGCTGGTGCCGCTGATGCCGTCGATCTCGAGCCGATCATCGGCCAGGATGCGGTCCAGCACGCCCCAGGTGAATGCGCCGTGGGCGCCGCCGCCTTGCAGCGCAATATCGATTTTTTTCGGTTGTAGCATAAGTAAGGAAATCTCCGGGGTTCGGGAATAATCGGTGGCCAAGCATCGAGTGCCGTATCGAATACGGTTCAGACTTCGTGCTTGCGGGGCTGGCGGAACAGTATGCGCGCCCGCCGGTTTGATGTCACGCAATGCGCCGTGTTCCCCATGTAATAGCATCAATTAAGGCTCGTTTGCCGGATCTCGTTGCCGAGCTCGATTCCTGCTGTTGTCGTGATTAAAGAAAAATGCTGTACGAGTTGCGGCTGATATCTTCGGTAGCTCCAAAACCGGCAAACAGTCGATCCTATTGATCCGGTCCGAAAAGGTTTGATTTTTCGGGCCGCCATTCTCACCTTCTCCCACTGGGAGAAGGCCGGGATGAGGGGATCGGATTCTAACTTTATTCGTTCCCGATCTATAAGAGCGCCTGACATAATGGAACGAACCCAGCTTGACGCCAGGAACGGTGTCCGCGTTGTTGCACTCATCGCCGAGGGGAACCACACTTGCCTCCATCCTCACTTGCAGTGCGCATACTGGCTTGCAAGCCAGTATCGCTGTGCTGGCGCGCTGCATGCAGCTCGAATTCCCAGCTTCGCCCCTCGATCCCGCTCCTGCAAGGTGAGGGAAGGTAATTGCACCCTTCTCCTGCAGACGGCAGAAGGGATGGGGACTCAAAGCACTGCTTTGAGGGAGCTGCGCCTGGCGGCCATTCGCTCCCGGTGCCAATCTGAATCCGCCTCATTATGTCAGGCGCTCTAAACCCCCATGGCCGAAGATAAAGATACCGATTCGATCACGCCGCATTATCTGCGCCACATCGTGATCGGGTTCTTCACGGTCGCACCGCTCTGGGTGACCTGGCTGGTATTCGATTTCCTGTTCGGTTTGCTGGCGAGTACCAGTGCACCTCTTCTCAAGGGATTGGCGCGGCTGGCAAAACCGTTTTCGATCTCGCTGGCAGCATGGCTTGCCACCCCGGGTGTTCAATATGTGCTGGGCGTACTGCTCACGCTGGTGGGTTTCTATCTGATCGGACTGTTCGCGACCTTCGTGGTCGGACGCCGGCTGATCAGTTACATGGAAGGGCAACTGCTCCGGCTGCCGCTGGTCCAAACCATCTATAACGCCACCAAGCGCTTTCTGCAAACCATGCGCCAGCGCCCCAAGGCAGGACAGCGCGTGGTGCTGATTACCTTTCCGACACCAGGCATGAAAGCAGTAGGCTTCGTGACCAAGGTTTTCCTGGATCAGGAAACCGGACAGGAACTGGCAGCGGTATACGTGCCGACCGCGCCGAATCCGACTTCCGGGTATATCGAGATTCTTCCGTTGCGCGACGTGGTGCAAACGGATTGGTCGGTCGAAGAGGCGATCAGTTTTGTCGTGACCGGCGGCACCAATTCGCCGGACAGTGTGCGGTTCTCGAATCCCGCTGCGAATGCCGCCGAAGACGTAACCTAGCCTTGACGGAAGGAACAGAATGCGAAGCGAAAAAGAAAAAATGCTGACCGGCGCGCTGTACGATCCGGGAGACTCGCAATTGTGCTTCGAGCGTCGCCAGGCTCGATTGCTGCTGGCCGCATTCAATGACACGCGAGACGACCGGCCGGACGAACGCGCGCGCCTGATCAGGGAACTGATTCCCGCATCCGGCAGCGATGTGTGGATCGAACCGCCGTTCTACTGCGACTATGGCAGCAACATCACGCTCGGTAGCAGGGTTTTCTTTAACTTCAACTGCGTCGTCCTCGATGTTGCACCGGTGTTGATTGGCTCCGATGTGCTGTTCGGCCCATCGGTCCAGGTTTACGCCGCGACCCATCCGCTAACCGCGACGGAGCGCAGGACAGGACTGGAATACGGCAAAGCGGTGGAAATCGGCGACGATGTGTGGATCGGTGGCGGTGCCGTCATTTGCCCGGGAGTGCGGATCGGCGCGCAATCCGTGATCGGCGCCGGCAGTGTCGTGACACGGGATATTCCGGCGCATGTTTTTGCGGCTGGCAATCCATGCCGCGTCATCCGCGAGTTTGCGGAATGATATGCGGGCGCGTGTTTGTGCAACGAGGTCAGTCCATATGCGGCTACGGATTCGGCCGATCCGATACAATACCGAGCCTTGCAAGCTTCGCGAATTTGTAGGTTGGGAACGAAAAAGAAAGAACCCGATACCCCTCTCCGGAGAACCGAGGATTACCCGAGAGCCGGTGCTGCCTCTGACTCCCTTCTCGCGCAAGCGGGCGAGGGGAGCCAGATGCGCCTGCGAAATGGTTGGGTACTTCTCTGACCGGAGGAAGAAGGAAGGAGAGGGTAAGAGTCACGGACCGAATATTTAAACTTTTTCGATGCCGAATCAATATTGCTACATCCGGATTTTGACATTTCAAGATCCAATTCTTTTACTCAAGGGACCTCGACGTGGCCGGAACCAGCCTTTTAGCATTGATCGACGACATCGCATCCGTACTGGACGATGTATCCATTCTCACCAAGATCGCGGCCAAGAAAACTGCCGGGGTGCTGGGCGACGATCTTGCCCTCAACGCGCAGCAGGTCTCCGGCGTCACGCCGGACCGTGAACTCCCGGTGGTCTGGGCAGTCGCGAAGGGTTCGGTAAAGAACAAGGTGATCCTGGTGCCGGCTGCGCTGGCGATCAGCGCGTTGGCACCCTGGACGGTGACGCCGCTGCTGATGGTGGGCGGCGCCTTCCTTTGCTATGAAGGATTCGAAAAACTCGCGCATAAAGTGATGCACCGCGAGGAGGAAGAGGCGCATCGTGCCGAGCATGTACGAATGCTGGCGGATGCCGAAGTCGATCTGGTCGCATTTGAAAAGGACAAGATAAAAGGGGCGATCCGGACCGACTTCATCCTGTCCGCCGAAATCATTGCGATCACGCTGGGAACGGTTGCTGCATCGTCTTTCGGCATGCAGGTCGCAGTCCTGACAGGAATCGCGGCACTGATGACGGTGGGGGTATACGGGCTGGTGGCGGGGATTGTCAAGCTCGACGATGCGGGACTTTACCTGAGCCTGCGAGCCGGAAAAAATCTTTGGCATGAGGTGCAGCGCGGCATCGGCCGGGCCATATTGATGGCGGCGCCTGCGATGATGAAAAGTCTGTCGATCATCGGTACCGCCGCAATGTTCCTGGTAGGCGGCGGCATCCTGACGCACGGCATTCCTGGCGCAGAAGAATTCATTCACCATTTGGCACAGGACGCCGGTGCTGTCCCCGGCGCCGGCGGCGTGCTGGAACTGCTGGTGCCGAGCCTGCTCAATATGGCAGCGGGTATTGTCGCCGGCGCGATTGTGTTGGTCGCCGTGACGTTCGGATCGCGCGGTTATCGGACGATCCGGAATTCTCTGAAGTAAAGAACCATATATGATCGTCGTGGCCGGCACGCGTCGCGCAGCGATCGGCTATCGACGTCAGAAGGTTTTTCTTTAGCATGGCGCAAATCGCATTTGCGTAAAAAAATGAGCGCTTGAAAATCCCGGTACACTCGTTTGTTACGCTGTCTGTTCTGCTGTCCGTTCTACTGTCTGTTCTGTTTCATTGCGTTATTCACTTGCTTGCGCATCCGCAAAATATAACCAAGGGGATTCGCTTTGTCTTCTTCACTTGCTGCGATCGTGCTGCTGCCGTTTGCTGCCGCATGGATGCCGATAATCGCAATTCGCGCCGGACGCAATGCCGCGGCGTGGAGTGCCGGCGTGGTGATGGCCCTGGCGTTCGCATTACTGCTGGCGCAGGCTGATACGGTATTTTCCGGAGAAACGATACGTTATGCGTGGCAATGGATGCCGGAGATCGGCCTGGACTTTACTTTGCGCCTCGACGGATTGGGTTGGCTGTTTTCCTTGCTGATCCTCGGAATCGGGCTGCTGGTCGTCCTGTACGCGCGCTATTACCTGTCCGACGATGATCCGATCGGCCGGTTTTACTGCTACCTGTTACTGTTCGCCGGCGCAATGCTCGGTGTTGTTCTGTCCGATAACATACTGCTGCTGGTCATTTTCTGGGAACTCACAGCGCTCAGTTCGTTTTTGCTGATCGGTTACTGGAGCCATCGCTCCGATGCGCGCGAAGGCGCACGCATGGCTCTGGCGATTACCGGCGGCGGCGGACTGTGTTTGCTGGCCGGTGCGCTGATGCTCGGCGATATCGCAGGCAGTTTCGAACTGTCAGAGATCCTGCAGCGGCGCGATCTCATCCATGCCAGTCCGTTGTACCTGCCGATGCTGATTCTGATCCTGTTGGGTGCTTTTACCAAATCGGCGCAGTTCCCGTTTCATTTCTGGTTGCCGCATGCGATGGCTGCGCCGACACCGGTCAGTGCTTATCTGCATTCGGCAACCATGGTCAAGGCGGGCGTGTTCCTGCTGGCGCGGTTTTATCCGGTACTGTCCGGCAGCGATGCATGGTTTTACGGTGTCACCACGGTCGGCTTTGCGACTTTTGCCTTTGGTGCCTACACGGCTCTCTTCAAGCATGACCTCAAAGGATTGCTGGCCTATTCGACCATCAGCCACCTGGGACTGATCACCTTGCTGTTCGGATTGCAGACGCCGTTGTCGGTGGTTGCAGCAGTGTTCCATATCATCAATCACGCGACATTCAAGGCATCGCTGTTCATGGCCGCGGGAATTGTCGATCACGAAGCCGGCACGCGCGACATGCGCAAGCTGAATGGACTGTGGAAATACATGCCGTACACCGCTACGCTGGCAATGGTCGCGGCCGCGTCGATGGCCGGTGTGCCGCTGTTCAACGGATTTCTGTCGAAGGAGATGTTTCTTGCCGAAACGCTGAGCCTGGATGCCGCGGGCCTGTGGGGCATCCTGGTGCCGGTAGCGGCGGTCAGCGCCAGCATATTCAGCGTCGCATACAGCGTACGGTTTGTCGACGACGTGTTTTTCAATGGTGAACCTGTGGCCTTGCCGAAGACGCCGCACGAGCCGCCGCAATGGATGAAGATCCCGGTCGACGTATTGGTCGTCATTTGCCTTGCGGTCGGCATTGCGCCAGCCTGGACGATTGCGCCGCTTCTGGCGATCGCCGCACACGCAACGCTGGGCGCGCCGCTGCCGGAATATTCGCTCGCGGTGTGGCACGGTTTCAACCTGCCGTTATTGATGAGCGTGGCGGCCATGCTGGGCGGTGCGGCGGTGTATTACTTCCTGAGATATTTTTACGATTTGCATCGCTATGTGCATACGCCGTTCACCGGGCACTGGATGTACCATGAATCGCTGGAAAAGCTGCTGAAGCTGTCGGTATGGATCACACATCGGTTGCAAAACGGTTCGCTTCAGCGCTATCTGGCTTGGATCGTTGCAGTCACCGTACTGCTGGCCGCATGGCCGTTCTTCGACTTTGGCTACAGCACGGGTTCATCGGAGGCTGCACCGATCAACGGCATTGCGATAGTCGCGTGGATCATTCTGGTCGCCGCATCGCTTGCAACCGTGACCTTCCACCGCGAGCGCCTGACCGCACTGATCATGGTCGGAATGGTAGGCCTGGTGACCACGCTGATATTTGTCTACCTGGCCGCGCCCGACCTCGCATTGACCCAGGTGTCGGTCGAAGTGGTGACCATCGTCTTGCTGCTGCTTGCGCTGCATCGCCTGCCGCAGCAGTCTCCGGTCGAATCGAGTGCCGTGCGCAGGCTGCGCGATGCGGTGCTTGCGATTGCAGCCGGCGCCGGCGTAACCGCAATTACATATGCAGTGCTGACACGGCCGTTCGAGTCGCTGTCTT
This sequence comes from Oxalobacteraceae bacterium, assembly GCA_036675035.1. Classification (GTDB taxonomy): domain Bacteria; phylum Pseudomonadota; class Gammaproteobacteria; order Burkholderiales; family Burkholderiaceae_D; genus MESE01. Next base: position 20,984 of record JAKFFO010000213.1, on the reverse strand, counting down.
CCTTCTACCTTGAAAAGAGCCTGTCTGAAGCGGGCGGCACCAATGTGGTCAACGTGATTCTGGTCGATTTCCGCGGTTTCGATACCTTCGGTGAAATCATCGTGCTGGCAATCGCGGCGCTCGGCATCGCCGCGATGCTGGACGGCTGGCGCGGACCGCACCTGAAAACCGACCATGAAGGGCGGCCGTGGGCAATCGATGGCCATCCGATGATGCTGTCGGTATTGACGCGCTGGCTGTTGCCGCTGGCGCTGGCCGCGTCGGTTTATATTTTCCTGCGCGGCCACAATCTGCCGGGCGGCGGATTCGTCGCCGGATTGGTGAGCAGTATCGCGCTGGCTCTGCTTTATATCGCCAACGGCGTCGATTGGGCATCGACCCGGCTGCGCATCGCATTTCCGCGCGTGATCGGCGCCGGCATACTCGTCGCAGGATTGACCGGGATCGGCAGCTGGTTTTTCGGCGCGCCTTTCCTGACCAGTGCATTCGGCCATCCGCATTTTCCGGTGATCGGCGCACTGCCGCTCGCAAGCGCTGCCGCATTCGACCTCGGCGTATACCTTACCGTGGTCGGCGCAGTGATGCTGATGTTGAGCAGCCTGGTGCGCGCGAGCAGCAACGCGCAATTAAAGAAGGAGCATTGATATGGAACTGCTCGTTGCCAGCGGAATCGGCGTCCTGGTCGCTTGCGGCGTGTATCTTCTTTTGCGTGCGCGTACCTATCCGGTAGTGCTCGGGCTGACGCTGTTGTCGTACGGCGTCAATCTGTTCATTTTCGTCATGGGGCGTCTCGCATCGGGCCGGCCGCCGGTCATCGATACACAGGCAACCGCGTATACCGATCCGTTGCCGCAAGCGCTGGTGCTGACTGCCATCGTGATCGGATTCGGCATGACCGCGTTTTCGGTGGTACTTGCGGTACGTGCCCGTGCCGAAACCGGCAGTGACCATGTGGACGGCTCGTCCGATAGCGGGGTAGCCCGATGAATCACTGGATCTTTGCGCCAATACTGCTGCCGGCGATGGCAGCCGCAGTCCTGGTCCTGTTCGGTTCGAATCTGGCATTGCAGCGCGCGCTGAGTCTGGCAGTGACGTTCGGGCTGCTGGCGATCAACGCCGGCCTGGTGACGGCTGCGGCCGACGGCGACTTTGCCGTATACGCGCTGGGCAACTGGCCCGCGCCGTTCGGAATCGTGCTGGTGCTTGACCGGCTCTCTGCTTTGATGCTGCTGCTGACTTCGGTGATTGCGCTGGCCAGCCTGCTGTATGCGTTGCGCGGCGACGATGCATCGGGAAAATATTTTCATGCACTGTTCCAGTTCCTGCTGATGGGCCTGAATGGGGCATTCCTGACTGGCGATTTCTTCAATCTGTTCGTGTTCTTCGAGGTATTGCTGATCGCGTCGTACGGATTGTTGCTGCATGGCCGCGGCGGCGCCAGATTGAAGGCAGGCTTCCATTATGTAGCGATCAACCTGACCGGCTCGGCGCTATTCCTGATCGGCGTGTCGCTGCTGTATGCAATGACCGGCACGCTCAATATGGCCGACATGGCGCTCAAGGTAGCTGTTGCGCCGGCGGAAGACGCCGCGCTGATTCGCGCCGGCGCGCTGATCATGCTGGTGGTGTTTGCGATCAAGGCGGCGCTGCTGCCGCTGTATTTCTGGCTGCCGGATGCCTACAGCGTGGCCAAGGCGCCGGTCGCGGCGATGTTTGCGATCATGACCAAGGTCGGTGCCTATGCGGTGATTCGCGTGTACACGCTGATTTTCGGGGCGGCGGCCGGGGCCGCCGCCGATGTAGCGCTGCCGTGGCTGCTGCCGACGGCGCTGGCGACCATTGCGATGGCGACCATCGGCGCGCTTTCGGGCGGCTCAGTTCGCGTGCTGGTCAGCTATCTGACGATCGCTTCGGTGGGAACGATCTTCGTCGGGATCGGATTATTTACGCCGGTTGCACTGGGCGCTGCACTTTACTATCTGCTGCACAGCACGATCACTATATCGTTGCTGTTCCTGGTTGCCGATCTGATTGCGCGCAATCGGGGCGAGCAAGGCGACCGCCTGACTCGAAGCCTGCCTGTGGCGCAGCCCGCATTGCTTGGCTGGCTGTTTTTCGCCGGCGCAGTGGCGATTGTGGGCACGCCGCCTTTATCCGGATTTATCGGCAAGATCATGCTGCTGCAAAGTGCGCAGGATCACGCCGCGGCAAGCTGGGTTTGGGCTGTGGTGCTGGGCTCGGCCTTGTTCATGCTGATTGCAATGGCGCGTGCCGGCAGCATGCTGTTCTGGCATGTCGACACCGCGATGGTTGCGCGCAGGGCCGATTCCAACCGGCGTGCAGGCGGCACCGACTTGATGCCGCTTGCGCTTCTGATCGGCTGTATCGTTGCATTGACGATATGGGCGGGTCCCGCGGCGCAATACACTGCAGCTTCGGCAAGCGAATTGCTGAATCCGGCAGGCTATATTCGAGGTGTACTGGGTGAATCCCCGGCCCTGGACGCATTCGGCCGAACGCCGCCTGCGGCCATCGAACCAGGAGAGCAGGGATCATGAAACACTTACGCTGGCTGCCCCATCCGATCTCATCCTTGTTGCTGTTGATCGTCTGGCTGATGTTGAATAACACTGTCGCGCCGGCACATCTGCTGCTCGGTGCAATTCTCGGCGTCGCCATACCGCGAGCTACGCACCGATTGTGGCCGGAGCAATTGCACTTTAAACATCCGCTGGTTGCATTGCGGCTTTTTTTCGTGGTTCTGTACGACATCGTGATCGCCAACCTGATCGTTGCGCGTTTGGTGCTGGGTCCGGTGGCCGCACTGCGGCCGGCTTTCGTAGAGCTGCCGTTGCAATTGCAGAACCCGTATGCGATTTCACTGCTCGCCAGCATCATTACGATGACCCCGGGAACCGTGTCGGCATGGCTGAGCGAAGACCGGCGCACGTTGCTGGTACACGCGCTCGATGTCGACAATCGCGATGCGCTGGCGGCAGAAATCAAACAACGCTATGAGGCGCCACTGAAGGAGATATTCGAATGTTGACGACCGCTATCTGGATTGCGTTCAGCGCGATAGGCTTGGCGCTGTTGCTGAATTTGTACCGGCTGCTGCGCGGGCCCGACACGCCGGACCGCATCCTGGCGCTGGACACCGCCTATGTAAATTCGATCGCGCTGCTGGTTCTGTTCGGCATCCAGCAACGCAGCATGCTGTATTTCGAAATTGCGCTGCTGATCGCGATGGTCGGCTTCGTCAGCACCGTGATTCTTGCCAAGTATCTGCTGCGTGGCAATATCGCCGATTAGGAGAGTGCAATATGTCTGTCGCAATTGAATTGCTGGTTTCGATATTCCTGCTGGGCGGTGCCGCGTTCGCGCTGATCGGTTCGTGGGGGTTGGCCAAGCTGCCGGATTTTTATACACGCCTGCACGGTCCATCCAAGGCATCGACACTCGGCGTCGGCGGAATGCTGATTGCGTCGATGATTTATTTTGCGTTTCACGAAGGCCGGATCAGCCTGCATGAAATGCTGATCACGCTGTTCCTGTTCATCAGCACCCCCGTCAGCGCACACATGCTGGCAAAAGCGGCACTGCATCTCAAGCTCAAGTCGGCAAGCGGCGAGCCCCGCGCGGCGAACTGAGCCTCAAGTGTCCGGAGAAGTCGCCGACTTTGGCAAGCGGCTCCTTCGCCGCCTCGATTTCTTCCTCGTCCGGCGGATCGGTTGGATGTTCCGGTGGAAATCGTGAAGGGCTGTCATCCGGCAGCTGGTCTGTCATTTACATCTCCGGTTCGTGGTCGGATGGTCGCTGCATTCCGGCATTTGATCGCAGTCGCGAATTTACGCCCGCATGCAATGTATGACAACGCCGGTTCCGGCCATGTTCCCCGCAGCGGTTTTTCAGCGCGTTTGTGACGATTTTGCATCCGCGGTCGGGTCGGCAGGCATTGCGCCTGACGCGGCAGGGATCGGCTCGCCGCCGGCAAGCGTAACCATAAACCGGCGTGGCAAGAATTACAGGAACCAGTAATAACTGCATGTCTCGAATGGAATATCTACACTTTGTTGTTCCGGCCAGGAGCAAGGACCCTGAATGACGGCTCGCGTCCAAGGTCCGGCGTGTTTCTTGCGTCCTTGTCAGTCCGCAACCTTAATGAGGATGCGGCTTGATTCGTCGAGACGAATCCGTGCCGCATCGATAATCGAATCGAGCGAGAGGTCTCATGTTGCAAAGCACCGAAAAACTGAAGGGTTACGCAATTATTGCGACCGATGGCGACATCGGCAAAATCGACGACGTTTATTTCGATGATCAGAAATGGGCGATCCGGTATTTCGTGATCGATACCGGTGGCTGGCTGACCGGGCGCCAGGTGTTGATATCGCCGATTTCGGTCAGGGAAGTCGATTGGAACAAGCGATCGGTGCATCTGGACCTGACCAGGCAGCAGATCAAGGCGAGCCCCGGCATCGATACCGAACAGCCGGTGTCGCGCCGGCAGGAGGCCGAGCTGTACCGGCATTACGACTACCCGCTGTATTGGGCCGGCCCTTTGCTTTGGGGCTTCGGCGCGCTTCCTCCATTGGGTGGTTTATTGCATCGTGGCAGCTCAGCCGACCCGGAGTCGCTTGATACAGAATCGCATGATCAGGTGAATTCGCACCTTAGAAGCAGCGATGAGGTCATCGGTTACGATATTCGGGAAACCAACGGCTCGATCGGGCACGTGGAAGATTTCTTGTTCGACAGCCAGGATTGGTCGATACGTTTCATGCTGGTCAATACCGGACATTGGCTGCCGGGAAAACACGTGCTGATTTCACCGCAGCTGATCACGGAAGTAGACTGGCCGAGCGAACATGTGGTGGTCAATGTGACGCGCGAAGAGGTGGAAAACAGTCCCGAATACGATCCTGCGCATCCACCGGCGCCGGACGGCGAGGCCGATCTGTATCGGCGCTTGAAGAAACCGCCGGAAGAGTAGACCCTCCGGCATGTTCGGAGCCCGGCCGTTTCGCTGCGAGGTAAAACGAAGGGCGGAAGGATCCGATTAGCACATCATCGGAAAGCGCGCATTCGATGTCACAGCAGGACAATCCGAAAAATCTTTCGAATGATCAATTCACGATAGCCAGGAATCGGCTGCAGATCCTGCATCGACTGGAGCGGATGCTGGATTTGCCGATGGCGATCCTCGGCGCGGTCTGGCTATACCTGATGGTGATCGAGCTGGTATGGGGGATCAGCCGGCTCGGAGAGATCGCCACCAACCTGATATGGATCGCGTTCATCTTCGATTTCCTGCTGCGATTCGTCGTTGCGCCGCGTAAATTTCGCTATCTGCGCAAAAGCTGGCTGACCGCGATTGCGTTACTGCTTCCGGCATTGCGGGTTTTTCGTTTCGCTCGCGTCTTCCGTACACTTTCGCGGCTGCGCGGCTTGCGGCTGGTTCGCATTCTCGGGTCGATCAACCGCGGCATGAAGGCACTGGGAAAAACCATGCAGCGGCGCGGTTTCGGTTACGTGATCGCATTGACCATGGTCGTGACGGCTGCGGGAGCGGCTGGCATGCTTTCATTTGAAAAAAATCTTCCTGACGGGCAGGGGCTGAACGATTTCTGGGCCGCACTGTGGTGGACCGCAATGATCATGACCACGATGGGGAGCGAATACTGGCCTCGCACCCCCGAGGGCCGTGCTTTATGCCTGTTTCTGGCGATTTACGCGTTCGCGGTGTTCGGTTATGTCACCGGCACGATCGCGACCTATTTTATTGGGCGAGATGCCGAAGATGACGGCGGCGACCTTGCAGGGCGGGATAAACTCGATCTGCTGGCACGCGAGATCGCTGCGCTGCGTGCCGAAATAAAATCGCTGCAGGATCGGTAAATATTCGCGCGGCCTCAAATCCCTTGCGGGACATCACCGGCAGCCCGGCCGCGGTGTGGCGGAACACGGTCGCATGCGGCAAGTCGACTTGATCGCTCAGCCTCAAGGAGCGGCGACTTCGAGCACGCAGCACTGAAGCGCCTGGGTTCGATGCGTCTCGATTCTTTTCAGCTGGTCCGGAAACTGCACGTTGCATTTGGCATAGTCCGACACCAGCCGTACCTGATCCGCGATATTCTTTTTCCGCCCGATGTCATTCGTGAAACGGGCCAGTGTTTCAAGCGCTTCGAGCAAGCGTACGTAAATCGCGACATTGCCATTCGCATGCTCCCGTATCTGTTCGAACGATTCACACAGGAAGTCGTCGAAATCCGGACCCTTCGGCACCAGAACCAGTTCGCCCCCCACGTAGCGCGGCTGCGGTGCAATCCGGCGCGGCGCGAGCCTGATCAGTATCGACGACAGGAAATCGATGCACATGATTGCCGTGGTTGTATCGTTGATCGCCGGCGACATTGCCTTCAGCGCAATATCGACCAGTTGCCGTATGCCCACGCCAACATCCTGTTCGACCGTTCGATAATGCCCGATCGAATACAGCCCGTTCAGTTTGCGCGTCATGTCGGCGTTGGGAATCGCTGATACCGATGCGAGCGTCAATCCATGCGTCACGAACTCGCCGATCGATCGTTCCATCCTGACCATGACGAGATATTTTTTTGCAAAATCGACCAGCGCCTCCTGATCGACGGTCTGGATATAACCGGTTCGAGCCGAACACACCGGAAACCAGTCGTAACGCGCAGCCCGCCCCAAGCCCCGGCCAGCATCATCGTGGCTGCGGCTCTCAAGCTGATCGGGAAAAATCGCATCGATCGTCTTGAGCGTATCGTCCGACACCGATGCGACGATGGACGATGCCTGTATCGATGATGCAATATGGTGAATGAAGAACACGAGAAAACCGACACCGGCGAGGGACAACAATACCGCGAGGCTGACTGCCAGCGATGGCATGGTCGCGTCATCTGCGCCGTGGATCGAACGCATCACGACCAGGCAGTAGACGAAAATACCGACGAATACGCCCAGCACCGTCTGCGTCGCGCGGTTGCCCATGAAAGTTCGAATCACGCGCGGCGTATATTGCGACGCGCCCATCGACAAGACCAGCACGGTAATGGAAAACGTTAGTGCCGCCACGGTGATCATCGCGCCGGCTACCGCTTCAAGCATGCTGCGCGCGCCACCGGCGCTTACATTGAACAGCCATGGCCACGGCAAATGGCGCCCCTCGGCCATCTGCACGTCAATATTGATTGCGGCGACGGCCAGCCCGATCGCAAGCGCCATGATGAGCACCGGCAAAAGCCACATGCTGTACCGGATATTCTGGAAAAATGTCATGAACGGCCCCAAGCTGCGATTCCTTCATTCAATTGACGGCGGTGCCGGTCGACGTTCGCATCATGTGTGTCGCAACGATCATGAAATCGTGGTCACGAATAATAACTAAGGGCGTCTGGTCAGCATCGACGGAGGCAAAGCACATGCCATCCGCAACGGAGCGTACACACACGCGATTGAATGCAGGTGGTAGTTTTGCGCAGTGATTGCCGAATCGGGATTGATGCACGCTGTTCCATAACGTCAGTGCATAACCATGAATGCGCCGATCCGCCATTATCAGCGGCATACCGGATTCTTCGCTTTGACCGCACGCAACGTCCTTGACAAAATCGATCGGCCGTCAATCCGGCCTTGCCCCTCTTGTCACAGGCTTCCTCGGCCGACGGCAATAGCGTTGTCGATGAACCGACGCACCGCCATGAGCGAAGAACAGATTTTCAATTGTGTGACGCGAGAGGAAGAGGCCGGATGCATAAAATTGTCGGTAAGAACATTGATTTGCATCAAGTAGCTATCGGCGGCCTGCTATTGCATCGCAGCCGATACGCTTCAAAATAAGCCGGTAGTCCGAGATACGTTTGTGCCGTGATGGAAACCAGGCGCCTGTTCTCCGGTTATGCGCGGGTAATGCGCATGATTTACCTGCGCGCGGACCCGGCGTAACGGAGGCATTGCCGCCGCAATATCGAAACAAGCTCCAGGCGTGAACCCGAACGTGGCATACGGGGCGCCGCCCGGTTGCACCAAGAATAATACGAATAACCGACCGAGAGACTGAGGGAAAATTGGACTCGATCAATGACGATTGCGCTGTCGGAAGGACAACAGACTGGCTGGCAGATGGCGGCATGGCGGGCGAACTGATTCGCTCGATGGACTTCAAGAATTCGTTGCTCGGCCCGCGCAATGCCTGGCCGCAGAACCTGAAAACACTCAGCAGCGTTTGCCTGGCGTCGAAGCTGCCGATGGCGATCGCATGGGGACCGCACTGCGCCCAGATATACAACGATGCCTATATACCGTTTTATGGCGAGAAGCATCCGGCATCGATGGGACAGGATTTTCGCCGCTGCTGGGCATCGGAATGGGAACTAACCGGCGATGCCTTCAGCAAGGCGCTTGCCGGGCAGCCGCAACAAATTGAGAACAAGCGCATGGTCATCGATCGCAGCGGCTATCTGGAAGAGACTTTTTTTACCGAGTTCTTCAGCCCGATAAAAGACGATTTCGGCGCGATTTCCGGGGTGTTCCATTCGGTGCAGGAAACCACCGCGGCAATGCTCGCACGGCGTCGCGAGCAGGCATTGCGCGAAATCACATTGCGAAGCGTTCGCGCATCTTCGATACCGGAAGCGCTGGCATGCTGTACCGACGTGCTGGCGGGCTGCGCAACCGATGTTCCTTTCGCACTGTTTTATCTCTTTGAAGCGGACGGCAAACGGGCCGCGCTTGCGGCCAGCGTCGGCCTTCCGGAAAATCCGGCGTTCGCGCCGGAAATCATCGAATCCGAACCCGCCGTCTCGACATGGCCGCTGTTCGATATCGCATCGGAGACGCGATATCCGATGCTGTTGATCGATCTTGAAGAACGTTTTGGCGCGATTGTCTGCGGACCATATCCGGAACCGCCAAAAACCGCCATGCTGCTTCCGTTAATCGCGCCGGGGTCGCCACATCCGATCGGTGCCTGCGTGGTCGGACTGAGCTCACGTCTCCCGGCAGACGAGGCCTACCGCGGCTTTTGCGAGCAGATTTCGGCAATCGCGGGACTTGCCATCGCCGGCGTCCGTGGCGCCGAAACCGAAATCCGGCCCGGTGCGATTTCCGCATCGCCGCGGACGACTGAAGTCGACGGCGACTGTTACCAGGCTTTGCTGCTCAGCGAGGAACGCCGGCGCCGCAGCATGGACGCAGGCGAAGTCGGCGCCTGGGAACTCGACCTGTCGACCGGCCGTATCTGGCGATCGGCGATGCACGACCGGATCTTCGGCTATGCCGAGCCGGTGTCGGAGTGGAACCAGGCGGCCTTCTTCGAACATGTACTGGACGAAGATCGTGAACACATCAACCGGGAATTCAAAAAAGCGCTGAAATGCACGTCGCCTAGCAATAAAATCGAATTCCGGATACTGGATGCCGTCGGCGAACAGAAATGGCTGGAGGTATCCAGCCAGGTGAAACTGGATCGAAACGGCAGGGTTGAACGAATGTTCGGCACCACCAGGGACATTACCGCGCAACTGGACTTGAAACACTCGTTGCAGCGCCAGACCGATATCCTGCAGTTGATACTCAACAGCATGTCGGAAGGCGTGCTCGTATGCGATGCGGCCGGCGAACTGATACTTATTAACAAGTCAGTCGAACAGATGCTGAAGCTGGATCGTGCCGTGTGCGATATCCGCGAGCTGGCAAAGACTTACGAGTGGCTCACGGTCGATGGAAAAATGTCCTACCTCCGCGATGATCGTCCGCTGCTGCGCGCACTCAAGGGTGAAAGCGTCACGGATTTCGAGGCGATGATCCGGGAACCCGCGAAGAACGTCGACATCATCGTCAATTGCTCATCGGCACCGCTGAAAGACGCGCAACAAAAAATCGTCGGTGCGGTGACGGTGGCACGCGATGTCACCGCAAGCAGGAACGCGCTGCATGATTTGCGTAATGCCGAACAGCATTTCAAGCTGCTGGTAGAGGGGACGACCGACTATGCGATCTTCATGCTCGATGCAAACGGGCAGATCGTGAGCTGGAACCCCGGCGCGCAACGTATCCTGGGTTATGAGGAAAAGGAAGTCATCGGCAAGCACGTGTCGATCTTCTATACGCCGGAAGACGTGGGCAAGGGCGAGCCGCAACGGAAACTCGCGCAGACGATCCAGGATGGGCGCGCGGAAGAAGACAACTGGCGCGTTCGCAAGGACGGGCAGCGTTTCTGGTCGACCGGCGTGCTGGACGCCTTGCATGATGAGAACGGAGCGGTTCGCGGTTTCGTGGAAATCATGCGCGACAATACCGAGCGCCGGCTGGCCGAAGAAAGCACGTATTTCCTGGCCAACCACGATCCGCTGACCGGACTGGCGAACCGTGCCCGTTTCATGGAACGCCTGCATGAATCACTGATCAATGCGGATCGCGACGACACGCAAGTTGCGGTACTGCTGCTGGATCTGGACCGCTTCAAGCAGGTCAACGATACGCTGGGTCATCACGTCGGCGACCTGCTGCTGAAAAAGGTGGCGATGCGCTTGACCAAGAGCGTGCGCGAAACCGATACCGTGGCCCGGTTGGGCGGCGATGAATTCGTCGTGATTCTTACCCGGCTCAAGGACGTGGAAAGCGTCGAATTACTGGCCGGGAAAATCGTTCAGGAAATGAGCCGTCCCTATCAGCTGAGCCGGCAGGAAGTGCGCAGCGGCACCAGCCTCGGCGTCGCGATCTACCGCCGCGACGGCAACGACGCCGGAGAATTGCTGCAAAAAGCGGATCTGGCAATGTACCGGGCAAAATCGTCCGGCCGCAACCGTTACCGCGTGTTTGCACCGAGCATGCTGACGGAAATGCGGATTCGCAGCGAGCAGGAAAACAGCCTTCGCCATGCGCTCGAAAACCATGAATTTGAACTTTCGTACCAACCGCAAATCGATTTGAATACATTGCGCATTTCGGGTGCCGAGGTTTTATTGCGAAGCAAGAACAGGGTACTGGAGGCAATGCCGGTCAGCAAGGTCATTGAAATTGCCGAAGATATCGGACTGATTATCCCGCTGGGCGAATGGATTCTGCGAGCAACCTGCCGGCAAATGAAGAAATGGCAGAGGATGGGCTTGCCGGAATTCAAGATCGCGGTAAATTTTTCACCTGCGCATTTGATGGCACCGAACTTTGTAGAAATGATGCAAGGCATCCTGATCGAAACAGGCCTCGAAGCCAGATACCTGGAAATCGAAGTGACGGAAGGCTTGCTGGTCGCCGCGAGCGAAGCCAATAATGAGGTCATGACTGCATTGAAGAAGCTCGGTGTATCGATCAGCGTAGATGATTTCGGCACTGGCTACTCGGCCTTGTCCTACCTGAAAAATTTTCCGGTCGATGTGTTGAAGATCGATGAGTCGCTGGTGCGCAATCTGCCGGCCGACCGCGACGATTCGGCGATCGTTTCGGCAATCATCAAACTTGCGATCGACCTGAAGATCAGCGTGGTGGCCGAAGGCGTGGAGACAGCGGATCAGCTGGCTTACCTCAAGGCGACCGATTGCAGTACTGCGCAGGGCTATCTGTTCAGTCCGGCGGTAAGGACCGAGCAGTTCGAGCTCTTGCTGCAGGGTCGGAAATGGGCATCGCCGTCGTTTCATTGAAGGACGGCGCAATGAATACGGCGTAAATATCGGCGCAACTATCAACACTTCTATCAACACTTATTCACGGACCGCATGCGTATCGACTTGAAACGGCGAGACCGCGCTTCTGGAGCTTCCCCACAAAGCTTGTATGGCGTCGCAACAAATCGCTGTCGATGAATCCAATTCTGCGCGCGGACTGCTTCAGCCCGGAAGCAATTGCTGGCGCATCGAGCATGCCGATCGGTTCGGCATGCTGGTGGATGCGGACGCCTATTTTCAGGCAGTACGTGCGGCGATACGTGCGGCTCGCCACAGTATTTTCATCCTGAGCTGGGATATCGACAGCCGAACCTGCCTGGTTCCGCAAGGTGCGAACGATGGCTACCCGGAATTGCTGGGCGATTTTTTGCGCGCGATCCTGGAACAACGCCCCGATTTGCGCGTATACATCCTGAACTGGGATTTTGCGATGCTGTACGCGCTGGAGCGCGAATGGCTGCCAGACTACAAGCTGGGCTGGCGTACCCACCGGCGCCTGGCGTTCTGGATGGATGGCCGGCATCCTGTCGGCGCATCCCATCATCAGAAGGTGGTTGTGGTGGACGATGCGGTCGCTTTTGTCGGCGGGCTGGACCTGACGCGCGCGCGCTGGGACACGCCGGAACATGCGTGCGATGCGCCGTTGCGGTGTGACGCCGACGGCAAGCCGCATGGCCCGTTCCATGACGTCCAGGCGATCGTCGACGGCAACGCGGCACGCGCCCTCGGAGAATTGGCGCGCACAAGATGGGAACGCGCGACGCGCCGGGCACCGGTGCCATTCCGCGAAATAGCACACGATCCCTGGCCGTCTGGCGTGGTGCCGGATATTACCGATATCGATGTTGCGATAGCGCGAACCGAACCGGCATTTGAAAACGATCCCGGCATTACCGAGATCCGGCAATTGCACCTGGATGCGATTGCGGCCGCGCGCGGCAGCCTGTTTTTCGAAAACCAGTATTTCACATCCGGACTGATCGGCAACGCGCTGTCGGAAAGGCTGGCCGAAACGGACGGTCCGGAAGTCGCCGTCATATCGCCGCAGACGCAAAGCGGGTGGCTGGAGGATGCGACCATGGGCGTGTTGCGCGTACGCCTGCATCGCCGCTTGAAGCAGGCGGATCGATATGACCGCTACCGGTCGTATTGTCCGGTCATTCCGGGCCTGGCACGCGGCTGCCTGAATGTTCACAGCAAGGTGTTTGCGGTGGACGACGATCTGTTTTCAATCGGATCGGCCAACCTGAGCAGCCGCTCGATGGCTTTCGATACCGAATGCAATCTGGTGATCGAAGCGCACGGTAGCGAACCGGAAAAGGCGCGCATCCGCGCTGCCATTGCCAGGTTGCGGAATCGCCTGCTGGCAGAACATCTAGACACATCGCCTGAAACGGTCGATGCCGAACTTCGCCGGCGCGGCCGCCTGCATGCTGCGATCGACGCGCTGCAGCGGGACGGGCGCTCGCTTCAGGTGCTCGATCCGCCGCTCGTGCCCGAGCTCGATGCGCTGATTCCGGATCAGGCCTTGTTCGACCCGGAGCGGCCGATCGATCCGGACGAACTGGTGGCGCAACTGGTGCCGAAAGACGCACGGCGGCCGGTACCGGTGCGCCTGATCGGCCTGGGTGTTCTGGCGGTAATGCTGGCATTGCTTGCGATTGCCTGGCGCTGGACACCGCTCGGCGAATGGGCCAATCTGGAGGCTCTGCTGGACCTGGCGCGCAGTCTCGAAGCGCTGCCTTTTACACCGATCGCGGTAGTTGCGAGCTATGTCATCGCTGGCCTGCTGATGGTGCCGGTGACGCTGCTGATAGCGGTCACCGGCATCGTGTTCGGCCCGGTGACCGGTGCAGCTTATGCGATTACCGGCACGCTGTTGAGCGCGGCCGTAACTTACGGGCTGGGCCGCTGGCTTGGACGCGACACGGTGCGCCGGCTGGTCGGCGCACGAATCAATCGGCTGAGCCGGCGCATCGCCAAGCGCGGCATTATTGCGATGGTGATTGTCCGGCTGCTGCCGATTGCACCGTTTACCGTTGTCAACGTGATCGCCGGCGCATCGCATTTGCGCTTCCGGGATTACCTGGTCGGTACTTTCCTGGGCGTCGCACCCGGCATCGTCATTACCGTGACCTTCATTCACAATCTCGCCGAGGCGATCCGCAATCCCAGCGCGGGAACCGTATCGATGCTGCTTGGCATCGTCGCGCTGGTGATCGGTTTTGCGATCCTGCTGCAAAGGCTGTTTGCCGGCAAAAAAAACCAGGAGGCGCATTGATGTCGTCGATCCAGGCCGATGACCGCGCCTGACCTCAATCCCTGGCCGCTGACCATCGCCACCTACAATATCCATGGCGCGGTGGGTACTGACGGCGTTTTCATGCCGGATCGGGTCGCCGATGTGCTGTGCGAGATCGATGCCGACATCATTGCACTGCAGGAAGTGCCGCTCGGTGGCGCAGGAATGCCGAATGTGCTCAAGATCCTGCAGAACGTAACCGGGTTCGTCGGCGTCGAAGGTTATACATTCAGCGTAAGCGGCAGGCGTTACGGCAACGCGGTGCTCAGTCGTTATCCGATCCTGGCAACGCGCAAGATCGATATCTCGTTCGGCAGCCGCGAGCCGCGCGGCGCGCTCGATGCCGATATCAGCTGCCACGGCCATCCTCTGCGCGTGATCGCCACTCACCTCGGCCTGAGACCGGCCGAGCGGCATGAGCAGATCCGGCGCTTGTTACAGGTATTCGATACCGACCAGATGCCGGTGATCCTGATGGGCGACGTGAATGAATGGTTCGTATGGGGCAAGTCGCTGCGCTGGCTGGTTTCGCACTTCCAGGCGGTGCCGGCGCCGCCGACCTTTCCATCGCGCTGGCCGATCTTCGCACTCGACCGGATCTGGATCCGGCCGCGCCACCGGCTCGTGCATGTCGATGCGCATGCGTCTCCGCTGGCGCGCATTGCATCCGATCATCTGCCGCTGATCGCCCATATTGACGGATAGCGTGCCAGCCTGGGCCGGGAATGGCGGGATAAGCGTTTAAAATACGCTCCAGCTTTTTCATCCTCCAGTGTGCAACACCATACTGGCAACTCATTGCAGAAAAATCAACATGCCGGATAATTCCCTGTACAACACAGAAGAAATACTGAAACTCCTGACGCTGGAGCAGATCGGCCCCGATCGCTATCGCGGCGAAAGCCACTTCATGGGCAGTCCGAATGTTTTCGGTGGGCAGGTGCTGGGGCAGTCGCTTTACGCGGCATCCGTTACCGTCGAAAACAGAAGGCCGCATTCGCTCCACTCCCTGTTCATTTTGCCGGGCAATCATCGGCTGCCGATCGAATATGAAGTCGAGCGTGTGCGCGACGGCGGCACGTTCAGTACCCGGCGGGTGGTCGCGATGCAGGAGGGACGCCGGATTTTCGTCATGTCGGCCTCTTTCCAGGTCGGCGAAGAAGGTCTGACGCACCAGAAGCCGGCGCCCGAGAGCGACGATCCCGAATCGCTTGAATCGAATCTACCGATCTGGAAGGAACGCTCCGCTGCGACCAATCGGCCATTCCAGCCAGTGCCGGTGGATTTTCGCGCAAGCCATAACGGCGATATTTTCAGCAGCGACAGCACCCAGCCGGTAAAGAAAGTCTGGGTCCGCTCGCCAATGCCGCTGGCCGATCACCCCCTGATGCACGAATCCTTGTTTGCCTACGTATCCGATTACGGCTTGCTGTGGACCGCGCTTCAGCCGCATGGCGTGAAAATGGGCGACAAGCGCCTGCAGATCGCAAGTCTCGATCACACGATCTGGTTTCACCGGCCGTTCCGCATGGACGAATGGCTGCATTTTTCAATGGAAAGTCCGAACGCCGCAGGCGGGCGAGGGCTCTGTTTTGCATATATCCACAACAGGGAAGGTTTGCTGGTTGCGACGGTGGCGCAGGAAGGGCTGATTCGATTGCGCACGCCGGCTTAGAGCCAGCACAGAAATCCGGTTCGCGCCAGGTCTTTATCCGAACGCGCCGGTCTCAAGACCGTCCAGTTTTTCCAGCGGAATGAATATCATCAGCGTCGTGCCGTGAGAGGCGGCGCTGTCGATCCTGAACTCGCCGTCCAGCGCGAGCACCCGTTCTTCAATACCGACCAATCCGAAGGACTCTGCCTTGTTTCGATCTTTCGGATCAAGGCCGATTCCGTTATCGCTGATTTTCATCACGAGATTGCTGCCGTCTTCGTACAGTTCGACCCGCACATGCGTGGCGTTGGCATGCCGGATCACATTCGTCAGCGACTCCTGCAGGATCCGGAACAGCGTGGTGGCGCGAGCATCGCTCAGCGTATATTCGCTCGCGTCCATGACCAGATCGCAGCTTATCGCGCTGCGCCGACGGAATTCGTCAACCTGCCATTCGACCGCCGCGGTCAGGCCCAGGTCCAGTACCGACGGCCTCAGATTATTGATGATGGTCCTGACCGTTTTCACGGTTGCGTCGATATGATGAAGCACGGATCTGACCCGGTCGTTGATTTTTGGATGCGTGGTGGCAGTGCGCGTGTCGAGCATCGACACGTCGAGGCGCAGCGCGAGCAGGGTCTGGCCCAGTTCATCATGAATTTCACGGGCAATACGTTTGCGCTCGTCTTCCTTGATCCGATCCTGGTGCGCGGTCAGGTCGCGCAGCAGTTCCTGCGAGCGCTTCAGCGCCTCCACGTTGTGCTTGCGTTCGGTGACATCCATGATGGTCCCGCGCAAAAGGCGGTTGCGCCCGCTATAGCCGGGGCGAGTGATCGTCTGTACCCAGCGTATCGATCCGTCGCGTCGAGTGATGCGGTGCTCGGTATTGAATTCCCTGCCGGAGCGAATTGAATTATCCAGTTCTTCCTGCACGCGCCGTCGGTCCGTTTCGTCGACGCGGAGCAGGAAATCGTCGTATTCCGGAGTTTCTTCATTGCGAACTTCGCCGAAAATCCGATAGGTCTCATCCGACCATGTCATCAGCCGGGTATCCGGATCGAGCAGCCAGCTGCCGAGCATGGCCATATGCTGTGCTTCGGCCAGGTCGGCCTTGCTGGCACGCAAATCCTTGGTCATGTCATTGGCAATGTCGATCGCGCGGCGCCGTGCGGTCGATAACGAATAATAATTACAGAAGATGAGAAAGGTTGCCAATAGGCCAATAGCCAATACCAGCCAGGGTATATAGACTTCGACTCCGCCGAGCACGGCGCTCCTGGGCGCGGAAAACTCGATTTCCCATAGACGCGAACCGACCGACATGGAAGTACGCTTGACGAAATAATCTTCCAGCCGGCCCGGATTGGTTGCATCCTGGTTGTAGCTCGATTGCCCCATGCTATCGAACAGCAACCGCTCCGGGTCCGATGTGCCGGCGGGGGCGTGTTGGTCGCTGCGGCCAAGATCGTAAAGCTTGAGCCGCAAGCCAGGCATGGAGCTTTCGTCCACAGCATTCAACATCAGTTTGCCGACATTGAATCCGGCGCCCACCGAGCCGTAATAGGCGGCTCGCCTGTCAGCCACGGTGTCCAGAGGCATTCCCATGCGATAAAGCGGCATGCGCATCGCCAGGCCGATGATCTTGTTCGAGCCATCGATCTTTATCAGTCGGCCGGACGAGATCAGTTCGCCGGAATCACGAGCCAGCGCAAGTGCTTCCTTGACACGCAAATTCGAAGCCAGATCGAATCCCATGGAGCCCTGATTGCCTTCCATTGGTTCGAGATAGGTCAGCACATGATATTCGGCGCGCTGGCCGACAGGCTTGACTGAAAAATCAGGATAGCCTTTCATGTCAATGCTGCTATCGGTGCGGACAGCGGCTTCGAACGCGGCCTTGTCCCGATCGGATACCGCAGGCGCGAAATTCAGATTGTCGATGCCCGGGAAGCTTTGCCTCAGCTTCAATTCACGGACATAGCGGTTAAATTCCTGGCGGGTAACGTCTACGCTCGCATGGAACATCGCGCGCGTCGCACGCAGCACTTCTACATATGACTGGACGCGGGCCTCTATCGCAAGCCGCGAGTTATTGGAGTGATAGTTGAACTGAGCCTGTCTCTTGTTTTCGACCATCTGCACGGCGAGATAGTAAAGAACCAGCGAAATCGCCACGCCCAGCCACCATGTGACCGAAGTCAGCAGCGATGTGACGAATTGACGGCGAAATTGCATTTTTTGCATCTTGTTCCAACGGTCGCGCATCGGGTGTCAGTGCAGGCATGCCGTGAAAGCGACCGCCATATGAACTCGGCGTCGGCCGGTCGGGGCCGGCTTCCTGCTCAGCAAGCTTGCTTCTGGATAAAACTTGACTTGAAGTGTAGCGCTTTTTCCCAACGCTTTTTATGTTTCTCGGTAAATTTCGGTGGCCGGCCGAACGATGGTGCAGCACGCTCTTTCGAACCGGAATATACCGGGCCAAAGCTTGATTTCCGTCAATTGCCAAAAGAATTTCCAGACGGAAACGCATGCTAGAGTTTCCGCATATGTGGCGCGATCGATCCGCATTTCCTTGATGAATGGCGCAAGCAGCAGGCAAAAAGATTGGGCGCGATCGAGTCCATTCTCGATTTTGAAGATTGGCAGACGGAAAAAGAAACGGGTAGGGAAGCAAGCCGGAACGCTCTCCGTTCTGTTGCAGATGTTTCGATTAACCATAACTGAAAGGTGCTACATAAATGGCCAAGAACTCGCAAAAGAAAACGCCGGAACAAATGGTTGAAGCAATTTTCGCGTTGGATCTCGACCCCATCAAGCTGAAGCTGATGGATAAGAGAGAAGGACATGGCTGGACGATCGAGCAAGCCGACCACAACGAATTGGAGTACAAGCGCTTCCTGGCGCTGCTGGCAACCTACCCCGATCAATCAATCGCGCCGTCCACCGAGGTGGACAAGTTCTGGCATGGCCATATCCTGGATACCATGAAATATGCGGAAGATTGCGAGAACGTGTTCGGTTACTTCCTGCACCATTTCCCGTATTTCGGCATGCGCGGAGAAGAGGATGCTGCCAACCTGGTCAGCGCATTCATGAATATGCAGCGTTTGCACGATCGCGAGTTCGGCAACGCACAACAGGCAACATCGCGAAATGCCGCCTGGTGCGGCGTGGTGGCCGGCGAAGCGGTTCAACAAGCCGAACAGACTGCGGCCTGGTGCGGTGCAGTGTCGGAACAAGTAACCGCGAGCGCAGAGCAGGAATCGGCATGGTGCGGAGCGGTGTCCGGCAACGCAGTTCATGCAGAAGATCAGAAAGCCGCATGGTGTGGTGCGGCATCCGGCAACGCGTCAGTTGCAGAAAATCAGGACGCGGCGTGGTGCGGAGCGACTGCGGGCATGCCGTCACCGGAATCATCGGCCGAGAGCATCGCCTGGTGCGGTGCGGCCGGACATGGCATCAAGTCTTCGCTTTATCTGGACCGGCCAACGCTGGTGCGGAAGCTGAAATCGGCCTGACCGTCATTTGAAATAGTTGCTGGCATGGTTGCTGGCAATCGGATGCACAACGCGGGCGGCTCCGCCCGCGTATTGATTCAACTGCCTCCGGCCAGGCACGCACAAGAGTTTTTCTGGCGGAAGGGACGTCCAGCTCGCAGCAACGGCCAACGTCCACAATCGCAAGATAGATTACAGCCGGCAATCCGGCTGGCTTGTACGCGGCGTAAATTCGCAGGCCACGCGTTCTGCGAAATGTGCAAGACGGCATAGGAAAACGTCAGACTTTACCTTCTTCAATCAGCGCGGTTCCGGTGCGCCGCGCCTGCTCGATTGCGTCGTCATAGCTCGCATATGCCTGGTCGGACACACGGCGGTTTTCCATCACGCATTTGAAATCCTGCGCTTCGTCATCGAATTTATCGATCTTGATAAAGGGATCCCATTTTCCGGACTCCGGCAATTCATAGGCAAACAGGTGAAGCTGATATTTCCCGATCGTTTCGATCGCCATCGATACTCTCCATAATTTCTCTACACAGGACAAACTGCCTGTGCCGAGACCGCGTGTGCGGTTGCGGAACCGGCAACAGCAGGCTCAATCCAATAGTCATATTGTTACCGGGGCTCGCCATGAAACGCTCTATCTGTTTATTCGCGATGCTCGCGCTGTTCGACGGCTGTGCATCCACTGCCTCCGATGATGCCCACCCAGGCGCTGCTGCGAATGACCCACACGGCATCTATTCCGATCCGACTTATCCGGGGCCCGGCGTGCGTTTCGGCGTTGGAGTCGGAAGCTGGGGTGGCCACAGTGGAAGCGGTGCAGGTTTTGGAATCGGTTTTTGACGCTGCGCCACGATCGGGCATGGGGCGGTCGAATCTAAGGCAGGATGCATGGCAGGGCTCAGCGCATTAGCGCGCCGGGCCTCGCGAGTTGACGGTTTTTTCACTGTTGTTCGCGCCGCGCATCTGTTGACCCGGGGCCGAATTTGCTACTGTTTTATTTTCGGTATTGGGAAACGTCAACACACGGTCTATCTTCACGCCTTTTGTGGCCGTATCGGAATACACGACCCGGCCATTCGGCATTACCTGGCGATATATCGTGGTTGCGCCTGCGCCGTTTGGCGCGTCGCTTACCGTATTTTGCGCAAGCGCTAGAGATCCCGGCAGAATAGTAAAAGCCGCCGTCAATATCAGGGTGTTGGCTGGGAATCTGTTCATGACACCAGTATTGTCCGGCTCGCATGGATCTGGATTGCGTTTTGTCAGCTTCGATGCAATTCGAGCAAGAATCCGCCGCCGGGACCCGGAATTCATCCCCGGTGGACGGAGAACTTGAAGCCTGTATGCGGTCCAATCCATGATGGAATCGGGTGCATGCAGAATGCGGATCCAAAAGGGTAAAGACGAAGGAGATTGCCATGCCAAGAGGCGATAAATCAGCATACACGGACAAGCAAAAAAGACAGGCAAAACATATTGAAGAAGGCTACGAAAAACGCGGGGTGCCGGAGGATGAGGCAAAGCGCCGTGCGTGGGCCACGGAAAACAAGATTTCCGGCGGTGGCAAAAAATCCGGATCAGGGCGCAATCATCACTAGCGGGCAGTTGCGGTTCATCGGTCCGACTCCGGCGCTGAAACTGTTTGCGGATGCCGGTAGGGTGGTTATCGACTCCACCAGCGGACTCGGGCAGCGAGATCGATTCAGACCCTGAGCCTTCCCCTCAAACATAGACCGCCCGTACCATCGAACAAAGCAATGTCAGCGCTGCATTGATCTGTCGTCGAGAGAGATGGTCCGTTGGATTTTCCACCATCCACCATCGCGCCAGCG
>JAKFFO010000113.1:0-7282 GCA_036675035.1 Oxalobacteraceae bacterium | reverse complement strand
ATTCAAGGAAGAATTCAGCAAATCCTGCGCCGGCAACTTCGGTTCCGGCTGGACCTGGCTGGTCAAAAAAGGCGATGGATCGGTGGATATCGCCAATACGTCCAACGCGGCCACCCCGCTGACGTCGGCCGACAAGCCATTGATGACCTGCGACGTCTGGGAACATGCGTATTACATCGATTACCGCAATGCGCGGCCGAAATATGTCGAGATGTTCTGGAATCTGGTCAATTGGGATTTCGTTGCAAAGAACTTTGCATAAGTATTTTCTGTGTTCCTTTGAAAGAAAGTTCAGAACACAGCAATAAAGTTCGGAGCATTTCTCGTTGCAGCTGGAATATAGTTCGGAACACTGAAACAGCACGCCATCAAAAGGCCCGCGAACATAGATCGTGGGCCTTTTTATTTTCTCCTGATATAAGCTTGTCCATTTTTTATGAATCAAAACTTGGAGGCATATCTGAGCAACGGC
Organism: Oxalobacteraceae bacterium; assembly: GCA_036675035.1. Classification (GTDB taxonomy): domain Bacteria; phylum Pseudomonadota; class Gammaproteobacteria; order Burkholderiales; family Burkholderiaceae_D; genus MESE01. The sequence goes on along the minus strand of JAKFFO010000113.1, from coordinate 6,810 downwards.
GAAATAAACCCATCAAATACGCTTCATTCCGGCTTAGTCAAGCCAGATCAGATTTTCAATCACCTCTTTACTGAACACCATTTCCATGATGACAATATTTCGACTGCCAAATTCGTATCTGTTGAAAAAAAACATCACGCCTGCAATCCGGCGAACACATTGCCGCCTAAAAGCGCATGCTTCAGGATGCGAATGAGCAGGCGGCAACTGAAGCGAGCGGCATATGCACATCCACAACACATCCAGCATATCCAGTGCCGCGGCCTACCCACCTGATTTGCTGAGCATAAAGGCGGCCAGGAAGCCGGTTACGGTAATTAGCCCGACAAAATCATGAGCGATTTCAACCGCTTCTGGAATCATGGTATCGACCAGCATGGCGAGAATGGCGCCGGCGGCAATTGCCGTCGTCGCAGCGATTATCTCTGCTGAAAAATCCTGGAAAACGGTGTAACCAACCAAGGCGGCGATGCCCGACACAATCGCAATGCCTCCCCACACGCCGAAGATGTAGCCGGCACCGCGACCGGCTTTTTTCATGCCTGCCGCGCTGGACAAACCTTCCGGGATATTGGAGAGGAAGATCGCCGTGACGGCGACAAAGCTGACCGCGCCGCCGTGCAGCATGCTTAAGCCGATGACGATGGATTCGGGTATGCCATCGAGCAGTGCACCGACCGCGATGGCCATACCGCTGCCGGCATTCTCCTGTTCGGACGGTTGCTGCTCTCCCGATCTTTTTCGATGCTTGGCCCCTTGCCTGGCAAGAAACCAGTTTGCCGCCGTATAGATCGCAGCGCCGGCCAGGAATCCAGCTGCCGTTGAATCGAATCCGCCTTCCTTATAGGCTTCATCCATCAGGTCGAACGATAATGCCGAGATCAGGACGCCGCTGCCGAATGCCATGATGGCGGCAATGACGCGCTGCGGCACCCGTACCAGATAGCCGACCGCCGCGCCGACCAAAAGCGCCGCGCCGGCGACAAATCCCCAGAAGCCGGCTTGCACCCATGATGGAATGGCGTTCATTGCCGAGTCATTTCCCTTGAAAGCTCGTCGCTCGCATGACAGAAATCTACGCACACAAACGTGCAACCAGCGGACCGAGCCTTGCACACAAGATTTGCGCCACATCCGCGGCGGTGGCCTCGACGCGGTCCAGACCGCGTTTCAGGCATTCCGCACAGCAGCAGATGCCGCATCATGTTGCCGCGTTTTTTCGAGGGCCAATCTTGCGGTGATCTGCGATACGTGGGTTAATCCCTGGGGAAAGTTGCCAAGCATTTGCCGCTGCTGCAAGTCGTATTCCTCGGAAAACAAGCCAATGTCGTTGGCACAGCCCAGCGCACGCCGGTAATATTCCCATGCCATTTCGTGCCGGCCCTGGTACGCCAGGCAACTGACCAGCCAGAACGTGCAAGGCAGGAATACACCCTCCTTGCCCGGCAAGCCATCGGGCGCGTTGTAGCGGACCAGCAGGCCGCCCTCGTCCAATTCGCGGCATATCGCATCGACGGTGCGCATCATGCGCGGGTCGTCGTAGGCAATGAAACCGATACGCGGCAACAGCAGCAGCGATGAATCGAGATGGCGGCCGCCGAATGCCTGCACGAACACGTCCCGCTCGGCATCATAGCCATCGCAGTCAATTGCCTGACGAATCGCATCGCGGTTTTGTTGCCATTGCTCGACCGGCGCGTCGGCGCCGTAGCGCTTCGCCAGCCGGATGCCGTGCTCTAGCGCTCCCCAGCACATCGCCTTGGAATGCACGTAATGGCGCGGGCCGCCGCGAAATTCCCAGATACCATAATCCTGATCTTGCCATCGCGCGCACACGGTATTGACCACATCGGCAAGGAAGTTCCAGTAATGCGGGTCGATCGGGTAGCCGCTGGCATCCCAGTGCGACGCCATTTCCAGAATTTCGCCATAGATGTCCAGCTGGTTTTGCCGGGCGGCGAAGTTGCCGATGCGGACCGGCTTCGACTGGCGGTAGCCTTCCAGCCAGCCGACTTCGATTTCGGTCAGCCGCCGCTTGCCATCGACGCCATACATGATCTGCAGTTGCTCGGCACTGCCGGCCGAGGCGCGCTGGATGAATTGCAGGAAGCGTTCCGCTTCGTTCTGGTAGCCGAGTTCATATAAGGCGCGCACGGTAAATACCGAATCGCGCACCCAGCTGAAACGGTAATCCCAGTTCCTGGTTTCGCCGATCCATTCCGGCAGCGAGGTGGTCGGTGCGGCGACGATGGCGCCAGTCCGCTCGAAGGTCAATGCCTTCAACACGATCGCCGAGCGCAGCGTGTGCGCATCGTCGCCGTGCGGCGCGCGAATGCGGCCCGACCAGGCTTCCCACCAGCACCGGGTGCGCTCCAGATTGTCATCCACTTCTCTCTTCCAATCGTGCCGAAATGTCAAGGCATCGATATTTTCCGGCGGCTCGAAGCGCACCGACATGCGCCGCGACTGCCCGGCGCGTAGCGTGAAGGACGCTCGCAGGTCATGATGCGCGGTAAGTTCGAAAGCCATGTCGGCGCGGATCACCAAGCCCTTGTTGCTGCCGATCGCGGTATAGGCATCGTCACCATGCCGGCGCATCATTGGAATGATTTCCCCGTAATCGAAGCGCGGGCATACCTCTGCGCAGATCGCTATTTCACCGGCCATGCCTTCCAGTATCCGCACATGGTCGTAATGCGCCTGCTCGGGCGCTGCAGCATCCATCACGAACAAGTCAAGCAGCCTGGCTTTGCCGCTGGCCGTTTCAAACAGGGTCTCCAGAATCATGGTGCCGGGCAGATAGCGGCGACTGGAGGCGGCCTCCGGGTCAGCGGGCGAAATTGCGCAATAGCCGCCATGCTGCCAGTCAAGCAGGCGGCCAAAGCAGCTGTCGGAATCGACGCGTGGCATGCAACACCAGTCAACCGAGCCGCTGCGCGATACCAAGGCCGTGCAATGGCAGTCGCTGATCAACGCATAGTCGGCAATCGCCGGATACGGCAAATCTGACCGTTTCATATTTGCATTCTGGTTTTACTTGGGGTCAACGCGGGAAGCTTGACAAGGCTGCCAACCTTTGTAGGACCTGCAACAAGGCAGCAAGTTGCAGCCCGCACACTGGCGCGTTGACGTTGCTTGCGTGCAGGCAGCAACGGGCCCGAAAAATTTACCGGGTCATGTAATTCCTGCCAATGCGCGAATAGCGATTGGTGCGTTCCGGACGGCAGCACGCATCCGCCGAGGCAGTGCCAACCAGACCTGCCGCTTCTCTGCTTGGCACGCCGGTTGCAACATGTCGTCTTTAAGACAAAGCGTATCCGAGGTGAATAATGGCAACGACAGTCAGTGATTTCCTGCTGCAGCGATTATCGGCCTGGGGCGTGCAACGCATCTATGGCTATCCCGGCGATGGCATCAACGGCATCATGGGTGCGCTGAACCGCACCGACACCGGCATCGATTTCATCCAGACGCGGCATGAGGAAATGGCCGCTTTCATGGCTTGCGCGCATGCAAAATTCACCGGCCAGGTCGGCGTTTGCCTGGCCACGTCAGGCCCCGGCGCGATCCATTTACTGAATGGCTTGTACGACGCCAAGATGGACCATCAGCCGGTGGTCGCCATTGTCGGCCAGCAAAACCGGATGGCACTCGGCGGCGACTATCAGCAGGAAGTGGACTTGATCTCGCTGTTCAAGGATGTCGCCCATGAATTCGTGCACATGATATCGGTGCCGGAACAGATGCGGCACTTGGTCGATCGCGCGGTGCGCATCGCGCGCGACCAGCGCACCGTCACCTGCATCATCATCCCCAACGATGTGCAAGACGTGCCGGCGGTCGAAACACCGCCGCGCGTGCATGGCACCGTGCATAGCGGCATCGGCTACACCGCACGGCGCAGCGTGCCGGGTGCAGCCGATCTGATGGCGGCGGCCGAGGTGCTCAATGCCGGCAGCAAGGTGGCGATGCTGGTCGGCGCCGGCGCGCTGGAAGCCACCGATGAAGTGATCGAGGTCGCCGAGCTGTTAGGGGCTGGCGTCGCCAAGGCACTGCTCGGCAAGGCGGCGGTGCCGGACAGCCTGCCGTTCGTGACCGGTTCCATCGGCTTGCTCGGCACCAAGCCGAGCTGGGATTTGATGATGGATTGCGATACTTTGCTGATGGTCGGCTCGGCGTTTCCGTATTCCGAATTCCTGCCCAAGGAAGGCCAGGCGCGCGGCGTGCAGATCGATATCGATGGCCGTATGCTGAACCTGCGCTATCCGATGGAAATCGGATTGGTCGGCGACAGCCGCGAGACATTACGCGCGCTGATTCCGCACCTAAAGCGCAAACAGGATCGCGCCTGGCGCAAGGATATTGAGGAAAACGTCAGCCGCTGGTGGCGCGTGCTGGAAGGACGCGCCAAAAACAAGGCCAATCCGATCAATCCGCAACAGGTGTTCTGGGAACTTTCGCCGCGCCTGCCAGACAATTGCATCCTGACCTGCGACTCCGGCTCGTCGGCCAACTGGTATGCGCGTGACCTGAAGATCCGACGCGGCATGATGGCTTCACTGTCGGGCGGTCTGGCTACCATGGGGCCGGGCGTGCCGTATGCGATCGCCGCCAAATTCGCCTATCCCGACCGTCATGTGATCGCCATGGTCGGCGACGGCGCGATGCAGATGAATGGCTTGAACGGCTTGATCACCATCGCCAAGTACTGGCGCGAGTGGGGCAACGGCGGCCTGACGGTGATGGTGCTGAACAACGGCGACTTGAACCAGGTGACCTGGGAACAGCGCGCCATGGAAGGCGATCCGAAATTCACCGGCTCGCAAGCGGTGCCGAATTTTCCGTATGCGAAATATGCCGATCTGCTCGGCTTGCGCGGCATCCGCGTCGATCGCAGCGAAGATGTGGCACTGGCTTGGGACCAGGCGCTGACGTCCGCCGTGCCGACGGTGCTGGAAATGGTGACCGACCCGGATGTGCCGCCGCTGCCGCCGCATATCTCGGCCAAGGAAGCCAAGGCTTACATGTCGGCACTGCTGCATCGCGATCCGGATTCCATCGGCATCGTCACTTCGTCGATCAAGGAAGTCTGGGAAGGCTTGTTTCCCCCAAGCGGGCACAAGCATTAAGCCATGACACCGACCGCCTTCTCGGTGCCGATTGCCAAGGTATCGGTTGCAGCCTATGCCGTTCCGACCGACGCGCCGGAATCCGACGGCACGCTCGCCTGGGATGCCACCACGCTGGTGCTGGTGCAGATTGACGCCGGTGGCAAGCAAGGCATCGGCTATAGCTATGCCGACACTGCGACAGCGCGGCTGATTGCAGACAAGCTCGCGCCGCTGCTGGAACGGCAGGATGCGCTGGCCACCAATGCGCGCTGGCGCGACATGGTGGTGACGATTCGCAATCTCGGCCGCCCTGGCATTTGTTCGATGGCGATCGCGGCGGTCGATACCGCGCTGTGGGACTTGAAAGCAAAAATATTCGATGTGCCGCTGGCGACGCTGCTCGGCATGGCGCGCCCGGCGATTCCGGTCTATGGCAGCGGCGGCTTCACCAGCTATACCGAGGAACGGCTGCAGCAGCAATTGCACGGCTGGGCTGAGGCCGGCATGCAAAGGGTGAAAATGAAAATCGGCCGTGATCCCGAACATGACCTGCAGCGGGTCAAGGCGGCACGCGCAGCCATCGGCGACGCGCCCGAATTGTTCGTCGATGCCAATGGCGCCTACACCCGCAAGCAGGCTTTGCGCTTTGCGCATGACTTCGCCGCGCTTGGCGTGACCTGGTTCGAGGAACCGGTGTCGTCCGACGATTTGGCCGGGCTGCACTTGCTGCGCGAGGCTGGTCCGCCCGGCATGGCGATCTCGGCCGGCGAATACGGTTACGACCTGCCCTACTTCCGCCGCATGTTGGAAGCGCAGTCGGTCGATGTGCTGCAGGCCGATGCCACCCGCTGCGCCGGCTTTACCGGTTTCATGGGCGTGGCCGCGCTATGCGAAGCGTTCAACGTGCCGCTGTCGAGCCATTGCGCGCCGACGCTGCATCTACCGCTGTGCTGCGCGGCGCGCCCGGCGATTCATCTAGAATATTTCCATGACCATGCGCGCATCGAGCACATGCTGTTCGATGGCGCACGCATGCCCGACGACGGCAGGCTCGCACCCGACTTGAGCCGCCCGGGTCTGGGCATCGAATTCAAGGAACAGGATGCGCAATGTTACAGAATCTAGTGGAATCCCGCGGCCCTCTGCCTTCGACGGGCAGCGCGCTCGGCAACATGGGAAAACTCGCCGCCGAACTCAAGCGCAGCATCGCTGGCGAAGTGCGCTTCGATGACGGCAGCCGCGCCTTGTACGCCACCGATGCCTCGAACTACCGGCAAGTGCCGATCGGCGTGGTGATTCCGAAAAGCGTCGAGGACGTGGTGCAAACCGTGCGCCTGTGCCACCAGTACGGCGCGCCGGTGCTGTCGCGCGGCGGCGGCACCAGCCTGTGCGGCCAGTGCTGCAATGTCGCGGTGGTGATGGATTTTTCCAAATATTTGAACCGGGTATTGGAAATCGATGCCGCCAACAAGACCGCGCAGGTGCAGCCCGGCTGCGTGCTCGACGACTTGCGCCATGCCGCCAAAAAACAGGGGCTGACCTTTGCGCCCGATCCGGCCACGCACACCCATAACACGCTGGGCGGCATGATCGGCAATAATTCCTGTGGCCCGCATTCGGTGATGGGCGGAGAGACCGTCGAGAACATCATCGAACTTGATATCCTGACCTACGACGGCATACGCATGACGGTCGGCGC
>JAKFFO010000181.1:0-35404 GCA_036675035.1 Oxalobacteraceae bacterium | reverse complement strand
TCCGGATCGACGTTGTGCGGAACGTCCTTGACCAAGGTGTCGTCCTTGTCGAGAAAGATTGCTTGCATCACGGTTTCTCAATATGGGGCTGATCTAAGCTCCCTTCCCCCGCGAGCGAGACAGGGGTCGGGGGGTGAAGCAGCGATTTCGTGGCGCACCCGCCACGCCTGCGTAACGATGTTCGCTTGCAAGCGAACATGCGCACTGCAAGTGAGGGAGATTGCGAAGGCTAGACTCTTTCAACCGCCCTCGAAGCAGTGCTTCGAGTCCCCACCCCTTCTCCCACCCGCGAGAGAAGGGAGAAACTCAAGGCCAGGAGGTTTCCCGCATGGGCAACACCATGATCTCCGAAATCACCGTCTCATCCGGAAGCAGCAGCACCGACTTGACCGCCTTCGCGACATTGGCCGGGTCCTGTAGCGTCTGTATGTCGATGTCCGGAAAACGGTCCAGCAAAAACGGCGTGCGCATGCCGCCGGCGATCACCGCGGTGACCTTGATGTTGTGCGGCCGCAGCTCCGCGTGCATTGCATGCGACAGCCCGAGCAGGCCCCACTTGCTTGCATGGTAGGCAGATGCGTTCGGCCATGCGCGCTTGGCTGCGGTCGACGCAATATTGACGATCTGGCCGGAGCCTGCCCGCTTCATCTGCTCGGATGCATATTTGGCGAGCATGAACGGACCGTTCAGATTGGTGTTGATTACCCGCAGCCATTGATCGGTCGACATTTCCGACATCGACAGCGTGATATCGGTACCCGCGTTATTGATCAGGATATCGAGCTTGCCGAATTTTTCAATCGCCTCATTCACGGCTTGCTCGGCCGCCTGCGGATCGCCGACGTCGAAACCGATCGAGTGCGCCTGCACGTCGCCGGCGCGAAGCAATTCCGCGGCCGCCTCCGCCCGGTCCTTCTTCAGGTCGCCTACCACCACTTTCGCACCGGAAGCGGCCAGCATATTGCACAGTGCCGCACCCAGGCCGCTCGCGCCGCCGGTCACGAATGCGGTCTTGCCGTTCAGGCTGTTGTCCTTCACGAGATTCTTAGGCTGATTATTTTCTGATTGATTCAAGTGGTCCATTCAAGCTCCGAAAAATGTGGCCTGTTGTCGAACTGACCGACAGGCAGATAGGATTCCGAGATTTCCGACGGCGCATTTTCCAGCGCCGCCTCGTACACCGTTGCGATCTGCGCCGCGACATTGCGCCAGGTGTAGTGCTGATAGGCGCGCTGCATGCCTTGCGCGCCCAGACGGCGGGCTTGCACCGGATGGTTATGAAGCGACGCCAGTTTTCGGGCGACCGACTCCGGGTCCTTGGGCGGTACCAGGTAACCGGTCTCGCCATCGACGACGGTGCTCTTGATGCCGCCCACCGCCGCGCCGATCACCGGCGTGCCGCATGCCATCGCTTCCACCGGTGTGATGCCGAACGGTTCATACCAGGGCGTCGTAACGAATGCATCTGCGGCGCTGTAGTAGTAACGCAGTTGCGCCCGCGATTTCTGCCCGGTGAAGACAACCTGCTTGTCAAGATCGAGTTCCCGGGTCAACGCATTCAGCCGACCGAGCTCAGGCGTATTGTCGATGCTGATCTGTTCCGCGTTGCCGCCGACCACCAGCAGGCGGGCGCGAATCCCGAATCGCTCGCGAAGCAATGCAATGCTCTCGATTACGGTATCGATGCCCTTGCGCGGAACCATCCGGCCAAGCTGCAGCACAATGAATTCATGCGGGTCGAGTCCGAGCTGCTGCCTGGCGATCGCCGGCACCGCCCATAGCTCTTCGGGATCGAAGCCGCACGGAACGATATCGATGCGCTCGCTTGCCGCGCCGTACAGCTGCTCCATGTCCCGCCGGTCCTGCGGACATTCGGCAATGATGCGATCGGCATCACGCATCAGGCTTTCCTCGATCGCGAGCCGGGTCACCGGAAATGTATCGGCCTGTCCCTGGCACAGGCGCCTGACATGACCGAGTGCATGAAAGGTCATCACGAAAGGAATACCGAGCGCTTGCTTTACTTGCTGTGCCGCCATGCCCGACATGAAAAAATTGGCATGGATTACGTCATAAGGAATTCTTTGACGTTTCGCAAACCGGATCATGAAGCGCCCGAATTCATCCATGTAGGAAAGCAGTTCTTCCTTGGGAATGTATCGTGCAGGTCCGGCCGTAACATGAATCACCCGTATATTCGGCTGCCACTGCACCACCTGCTCCTGGAGCGGATCGTCACGCCGGGTGAACACATCCACCAGGTAACCAAGTTGGGCGAGCTGTTTGGCAACATGAGCGACATAAACGTTCTGTCCACCGCTGTCCACGCTGCCCGGCGATGCCAGCGGCGATGCGTGTTCACTTACAAGCGCAATTTTTCTCATGATCGTCGACGGCCTTATCGTATTTGTACGTATTGGTAAAAACGGCGATAGAAATCGTTACTTCCCGCTTAAAGCAAAGTGCATACCCGAAGGTGACAATTTGTAACCGTGCTGTACGTATTCGTGAAAGAGCCAGCGATGATGTTTGACGCATCGCAGATGAGAAGCACTTCTCGGTTCAAGTGCGGTTGGCTGCCCAACATCAGAAGCGCGGTTTCCTGTTCGGTCTTCAACATTGCTTTCTGTTTGATTTCAACCTTGAAACAGCCTTGAAAATTTTTCCGACAACCGTGGCAAAAGTGCCAGAACCGCTTCTTGCTGAGGACCGGGGCTGAAATTGAAAACCCGATCTCTTCCTGCGCAGTGCACTTCGTCTGATCGGCGATGCTTTACTTGGCACTTAGAAATAACTTCGTTTTGCGGGCTGCTGCAATGCCGGCCTTTGCCTGCGCGCGCAGGCACATCGCAATCGTTCCGGCAAACGCTTCGTCATACCAGGGATCGGCGCCGCTCACGCCGACCACGATATCGTCGAACACGATGCCGCCCCACAGTACCGTGTCGCCTTCCGACAGAAGATGCGGTTTGAGTTCCTGGACCAGATGTCCATCCAGGCCCGACTTCCACGACACTTTTGCTTTTGCGCGCGCGAATGCCGCGTAGTCGGCATCCCACTTTTCGCGATCGCCGACCGCATGCTCATACAGGATCGCTTCTTCAAAAGCGCAAGACGCGGCGCTGGTGCCCGGCCTCATGATCACGATATAGAGAAAGCCGCTTTCACCGGCGATCCGGCTTTCCATCGCCGCAGTGATCATCGGCAAACTCAATTGAACCGCCTTTTCGGCGGCAGCACGATCTATGAAATAGCTGTTGAAAGATGCCATCTGTTTCCTTCCTGTCTCACGCGTTGACATTGATTCGGTTTGATCGAAAAGCGACGGGCCGATCAGCCCGGTTGCAGCGACTCATTTACCTGTATTGTGTTTTGCATCGGCGCGCGTTTGTCCGAGCCCTGCGACGCATGTCCGATTCCGGTCAGCTCCTGCAACACTGCCTCCCAGTCGCTGATGAAGCGTTGAATGCCGAAACGCTCCATCGCACGCTTGCGTGCATTCTCGCCGAGCCGTCGCGCTTCAGCCGGATCGGCTATCAGCTCCCGCATGCGCGAAACCAACGTCGAAACATTGGTGTCGACATAACCCGACCTGCCATTCTCGATCGCGGTCGCCATCTCTGTGGTCGCCAGTCCGATCACGGGCATCCCGATCATCATCGCTTCGATCACTGCGAGTCCCATGCTGGTATAGCGGATCGGATTGAACAGGAAGCGGTAATTGGCCGTAAACGCCGGCAGCTGCGCATACTGGATCTCGCCGATGCCGCCCAACTCCTCGGCACCCATGCCGACCAGATCCAGCGGCACCTGCTTCCGCGCAGCCAGGAATACATCACCACCGAGGCGGCGTCCGCGCGTCGCGAGATTGTTGACCACGACCAGCCCGCGATCGATACCGCCGTTATAAGTCACTCCGTCCGGCACGATGACGCCGTGATCGATCACCCGCGTCGGCGTACGTCCGTTGTCCCACATCAGTTCGTTGAATGAAGTGACATGCACCAGCAATACGTTCGGATCGTCCACCGGATGGCGCATGTCGGTTGGATGCTCGCGCGGCGTGTCGTGCTCCAGGTAGATGCGCGGCAGATTGCGCTGTGCCGGCGTCAGGAATTCATGCTGGTCCTTCAGGTACTGGTCATCATCCTGAAAAATGATGCAATCGAACTCATGCCCGGCCACCTCCCCGACCGGCATGTCAATCACGTTCTCGCCCCATGGAATATGTCCGCAGCGCCCGCCATAGCCGGCCGGTCTACCCGGTTTGGACAGCACATAAAACTGATGCGGCACCTGCGTGAGGTAATGGAGATAACTTCCGTGAGTATGCCAAGTGAGTATTTTTAATGGGCGCATGTGTATTGTCTGGGTCGAATATTGTGTTGAATGGTCGGTATCGTCATATCAGCGGCACGCGAAACCTGAGTGCCCCCACCATTCGCCAGAACACCGCAAGCGGTGGAATGAGCGCGGAGGTCCACAACATTTCGCAGACATGCGATCGCGTCTTCGTCGTATTTCGAAGGCGCGCAACGCAGAAACGAACGGTCATGAACAGCCAGACCGCGCCTGCGAGCGCGGCAATGCCAAACGCTCCCGCCACGATGCTTCCCAGCCAGACCACCAGCGCAGCTACGATCAGGTAATAATCCCAGCGCGGTGTCGCGCGTATCTTTTCGCGGTAGCGGCGCGGATGCTTCTTGTACAACAACGCATCGAACAGGATTTTTTTCTGCTGCGAGACGCTGACGCCCCACGGTGCCGGTCTGACCGGATGCACGACCAGCGCCTTGGGTGCATGAACGATCCGGGCGCGCCTGTCCAGCAGACGGAAATAGAAGTCGCTGTCTTCGCGCCACGCGAATCGGAAGCGCTCGTCGAACCCGCCGATCGCGTCCAGCATGGTCTTCCGGCAGAAGCAATTGGCGGTAACGAATTCGGCCGTTTCCAGATGCTGTGCGTCGCGCTCGTAATCGGTCGGCGTTACCGAGACGGGCATTTCGATGCGTCCCCAGATCGCATCCGTATCGTCGCCGAATTCGACCAGTCCGTTCTTGAGCCAGTTCGTATCAGGTACCGTGTCGTCATCGGTAAACGCGATGACAGGAGCGCGAGCCGCTTGCCATCCGCGGTTGCGCGCAGCGGCTGGGCCGTGCGGGCCGTGGTTGGCAATGTAAAAGACATCCACCCTGTCCTTCGACAAGCGGGTGGTCCAATCGGCGACGATATTCTCCGTGGCCTGACTCGGAGCATCATCGACAATAATGATTTCGTACGCGGTCGGTTCAAACTGCTGCATCGACAGCGCTTCGATACAGCGGTTGAGCAAGTCTGCTCGTCCGCAGGTCGGAACCACGACCGATACGCGGATGCCGGTGCCTGTATCGAAATTTGTATCGAAACCTGGATGACCACTTGCGATTTTCTTGTCGATAGCAGCGCCGAAAGCAGCGCGCGCTGGATCTGTAATCGGGACTGTATTTTCCATAGGCGGCGGGTCTTCAGTAAACAATCGGTGTGTGGCGCATTTCGGAATTAAATGAGGTCGGGGTATTCATGTTTTCACCGTAATCCTTTCCCTTTCCAGAACTGACGATAAGCCACAAAATTCGCAAGCGCCCTTGGCTCCCCTCGCCCGCAGGCGGGAGAGGGGCTGGGGGAGAGGGAGCTTGCAAAGAACAGTGTCTTTCAATCGCCCTCATCCCAACCCTTCTCCCGCCTGCGGGAGAAGGGCGCAAGACAAAGGCCGACATGAACCGTCCATGCAAATCCCATTCCAGCAGCGCTTCTCTCGCGTCCGTCATCGGTCGGCCTCCCTCGTCTTTATCTCGCTTTGCTGCGCTTTTTGCTGCAAGGTCCAGAGCCGCGCATACATGCCCTTTCGCTCCAGAAGTTCCAGATGCGTGCCGCGCTCCACGACATTCCCGCGTTCGAGAACCAGGATTTCATTCGCATGCGCGATGGTGGACAGGCGGTGCGCAATGATCAGCGTTGTCCGGTTGACCGACAGGCGATCGAGCTCTTGCTGAATCGCATGTTCCGATTGGGAATCGAGCGCCGATGTCGCTTCGTCGAATATCAGGATCGGCGGGTTTTTCAGGATCGCCCGCGCGACGGCTATTCGCTGTCGTTCACCGCCCGACAGCTTGACGCCGCGTTCGCCAACCGGCGCTTCGTATTTTTCCGGCAGCGATTCGATCAGTTCATGAATATGTGCCGCCTTCGCGGCAGCGATCGTTTGTTCCATGCTTGCATCGGCTCGCCCATATGCGATGTTGTAGCCGATCGTGTCGTTGAACAGCACCGTATCCTGCGGCACCACGCCAATGATCTCGCGCACGCTGCTCGCACTGATCCGCGATACATCCTGCCCATCCACCAGGATGCGTCCGGCAGTCGGTTCGTAGAAACGCAGCAACAGGCGGGCCAGCGTCGACTTGCCGGAACCGCTGCCGCCGACCACCGCCAGCGTATGACCGGGCGGAATGCGGAAACTGATGCCATTCAATATCGGACGTGCCGGTTCGTAATGAAAGCTGACGTTTTCAAATGCGACTTCGCCGTGTTTCGGCTGCAGTGCCGGCATGCCGGGCGGTTCTTCTATTTCGGGCCGTTCACGCAATAGCTGGAACAGTCTTTCCGCATTGACCCAGGCATCTCTTGCTTCGCGATAGACAAAGCCGAGCGCATTCAGCGGCAGGCAGACCTGCAGCACATACGCATTGATCAGTACCAGGTCGCCCACCGTCATCCCGCCCGCCATGACCGCCTGCCCCGCAAGCAGCATGATCGCTGCGACACCGCAGCCGATGATCCCGCTCTGGCCGACATGCAGCTTGAACAGCGCCTTCTGGTTCGAGATCGCTGCCTCGGTCCACTGTCCCATGATCTGGTCGAAGCGCCGCTCTTCGACCGATTCGCTGGTGAAGTACTTGACCGTGTCGTAGTTGATCAGGCTATCGGTCAGCCGGCTCTTCGCCGCCGAATCGAGACGGTTGACGCGGCGCTGGTGTATCGCGCGCTTTGCGGTGAAATAAAGCGTGAATCCGGCGTAGACGACAAAGGTCAGCGCGATGATTCCTGCATACCAGTTGCTGTAGCGCGCGGTCAGTATCCCCACCACCAGTCCGATTTCGATTACGGTCGGAACGATGGTGAACAGTGCCACGCCAAGCAGGAATGCAATGCCGTTGGTGCCGCGATCGATATCCGGCAGCAGCCCGCCGATATGGCGCTGCGCATGGAAGCGCGATCCCAGTTTGTGCAGATGCGAAAACACATTGAATGCATAGGTCGCTACCGTGCGCTGCGTCACGCGCGAAAAAAGCAAATCACGCAGCTCGTTGAACAGCGTGCTGGAGAAGCGCAGCACCGCGTAACCGGCGAGCAGCAGGATCGGCAACGCGACGACCTGTTCCGGCCGCGACAGCAAGTCGATGATGCGCTTCAGCACCAGCGGTACCAGGACCGTCGCTACTTTCGCAAGAATCAGAAAGGTCACCGCGCCGACGATCCGGCCGCGGTACGGCGCGATCACGCGCCAGATACCGGTCAGTACGCCGTTCGGGCTTGCTAATGATTGTTCGGTCGGGCCCATGCCTGTAGAAATGGATTCCTTGGATCGAGGCTGTCCGCACTCGTCTTATTCCTGCTTCGAAATGTTCCGCCTGTTGCTTCATTGAATCCGGAGCATGCCGGGCTTATGTCGGCGCGCTCCATAGGTTCAGAACCGCAGAAGCAGTAATTGTTCCTTGCCGCGGTGAAGGGATTATTTACCGCGGCTTGTAGTTCTTACCAACGCTTCTGCGTAACCGAATGATCGAGGACCGACGCTTCTCTTTTCGAATTCCCGGCTTGAGAATCGGCTCGATCGAAGCAGGTATATGGCTTGCTTATGCAATACCGTCTGCCATCGCGATTGGAGTTTCCGTATGCCGACCGAAAGGAGAGCCGAGTGTATACATTAGGGATCAACGCAGCGTTCCACGATTGCTCCGCCTGCCTGGTATCGGACGGAATCGTGATCGCTGCAGCAGAGGAAGAGCGCTTCACGCGCGTCAAGCACGGAAAGCGGCCGCTACCCTTTACCGTCTGGCAATTGCCGTTTCATTCAATCGATTATTGCCTGAAGGAAGCCGGCATCAACCTGTCCGATGTTTCGCATGTCGCGTATTCCTACGATCCTTTCATTCAGCTTGGCGAACAGGCCGATCAGGCCACCATCGCGTTGCCGCTTCAGCCATCAAAACACCCGAGCAAGTGGCTTTCGCCGTGGGATCCGCTATCGCTCTCTTATATAGTCAACGCGACTCGTCAATTGGCCAGCGGCGCGCCGCATCACCTGCAGAAGCGGTTCCGCAACGTGCGGCACGACGGCCCGTATCAGTGGCACTTTGTAGAGCATCATCTGGCGCACGAGGCCAGCGCGTTTCTGGCAGCGCCGTTCGACGACTGCGCGGTGCTGGCGATGGACGGGCGCGGCGAACGACCCACTACCAGCTACGGCGTACACCGCGGTGGGAAATACCAGCGCCTCAAGCAAATCAATCTGCCGCATTCGCTCGGCCTGCTGTATGAAGCGGTGACGGATCACCTCGGATTCCTGCGCTCTTCCGACGAATACAAGGTGATGGCGCTTGCGTCGTACGGCAAGCCGGAATTCGCGTCGGCGTTCCGCGATGTCGTCCACTATCACGGCGACGGCGAGTACACGGTAGAGGGTGTCAACTGGACCGAACTGCTCGGCCCGCCACGCATGCGCAGCGGACCGATGGAACAGCTGCACTTCGATATCGCACGCTCATTGCAACTGGTTCTCGAAGAAACGGTCGCGCAGATGGTGGACTGGCTGCACAAGGAATCGGACTCGCGAAACCTGTGCATGGCCGGCGGTGTTGCGCTGAACTGCGTGATGAATGCAAAAATTCGAGACAACGGTCCGTTCGAGAAGGTATGGATTCAGCCTGCGTCCGGCGACTCCGGCACGTCGCTGGGTGCGGCGCTGTGGATCGACTCGCAGCAACGAACAGACAAGACCCGTCGTTGGCACATGGATCATGTATTCCTCGGCCCTTCTTACGACGACGACGAAATAGAGGAATTCCTGCGGCAAGCGAAACTGCCCTACCGGCGCGCCGACAACATTGCCGAGGAAACCGCCGCGCTGCTGGCACAAAACAAGGTGATCGGCTGGTTCCAGGGCCGCATGGAATTCGGCCCGCGTTCGCTGGGCGCTCGCTCCATCCTGGCGTCCCCGATCGATCCGAACATGCAAAGCCACCTGAACCTGATCAAGGACCGGGAGGATTTCCGGCCGGTGGCACCGGTCGTACTGGAAGAAGAAGCCGCGAACTGGTTCGTCGATGGCGAAGTATCGCCCTTCATGGTGTTCGTCTATGACGTGAAAGCCGACAAGGTCGATCGCATTCCGGCGGTGCGCCATGTCGACGGCACGGCACGGGTGCAGACCATCAATCGCTCGCAGAATGCGCCGTATTACGATCTGCTGCAGGCGTTCGCGCGGCGTACCGGCGTGCCGGTGCTGGTCAATACTTCGTTCAATACCCGCGGCGAGCCGATCGTCTGCACGCCGCGCGATGCGCTCGAATCGTTCTGCACCACGCCGCTGGACGTGCTCGCGATCGGCTCGTTCCTGCTTGAAAAGCCATCGCTCATCGTCGGACAGGCAGCGCAATGACGATTGCCGGACCAGTCCAGACGCCGGCGCAAGCGCTGGATTTCTCTGCAATGAAAAGCATCGCGGTTTTTCGCGCGCTGCAACTCGGCGACCTGCTGTGCGCGGTTCCGGCGCTGCGCGCATTGCGTGCGGCCGCGCCGGGCGCGAATATTACCTTGATCGGGCTGCCGTGGGCGGAGAGTTTTGTGGAGCGTTTCAGCCAGTATGTCGACGACCATCTGGTGTTTCCGGGGTTTCCGGGGCTGCCGGAAACTGCGCCCGACCTTGCCGCGCTTCCCGAATTTTTCCGTAGCGCGCAGCAGCGGAATTTCGACCTTGCGATCCAGTTGCATGGCAGCGGCGCCCTGACAAATCCATTGGCGATCGCGCTCGGAGCAAAGCACACCGCCGGGTTCCACCTGCCGGGCCACTATTGCCCCGACCCGCATTATTTCGCGCCGTGGTCCGACACCGAACATGAAGTGCTGCGCATGCTGCGCCTGATCGACATTCTCGGCATCGAGCGGCAAGGTGAGTCGCTTGAGTTTCCATTGCACGAGGCCGACCATGTTTCGCTGCATGCGGCCGGGCCGGAGCTGGCGCCGGCCCGCTATGCGTGCATCCATCCGGGCGCCCGTCTTCCGTCGCGGCGCTGGTCGCCGAAGCGCTTCGCACAGGTTGCCGATGGCCTCGCTGCTCGGGGACTGCAAATCGTCATCACCGGATCGGAACAGGAACGCGATATTACGCACGCGGTAATCAGCGCGATGCATGCGCCCGCGCTGGACATGACCGGCCGCACCGATCTGGGCGCACTTGCCGTGCTGGTGGCACATGCCAGGCTGGTGATCTGCAACGATACCGGGATCTCCCATGTCGCGGCAGGCGTTGCGACGCCCAGCGTCATCATCTGTTCCGGCGCCGACCCGGCTCGCTGGGCGCCGCTCGACCGCCGGCGCCACCGCTTGCTGTATGCGGACATGGCATGCCGTCCCTGCGCGCACAATGTCTGCCCGATCGGCCATCCATGCGCCGCCGGCGTCAGTGCCGATCAGGTGCTTGCCGAAGCGCTCGATCTCTGCGCCGACGGTAGCGCTCCCCGACAGCACCGCATCGAGCGGGCGCCGCACGGATTTTCCACTCTCGCTCTCCATCAACCGATCGACTCTGCATACCGGAGGCAGCATTCATGAAGGAAATGCATTGCAAACGCATTCTGGTTACCGGCGGCGCCGGCTTTCTCGGATCGCATCTATGCGAATTCCTGCTGGGTCAGGGACACGACGTGCTGTGCGTCGATAATTTCTATACCGGCACCAAGCTCAACATCGCGCATCTGCTTACCCATCCGCACTTCGAGCTGATGCGGCATGACGTGACATTTCCGCTGTACGTCGAAGTCGATGAGATCTATAACCTCGCCTGCCCCGCTTCACCGATCCATTACCAGTTCGACCCGGTGCAGACTACCAAGACCAGCGTGCATGGCGCGATCAACATGCTCGGCCTGGCGAAACGCGTCAAGGCGAAAATCATGCAGGCATCGACCAGCGAAGTCTACGGCGATCCGGAAGTGCATCCGCAAACCGAAGATTACTGGGGGCATGTGAATCCGATCGGAATACGATCCTGCTACGACGAAGGCAAGCGCTGCGCGGAAACACTGTTCATGGATTACCGGCGGCAGCACGGCATGCCGGTCAAGATTGCACGCATCTTCAATACCTATGGGCCGCGCATGCATCCGAACGACGGCCGCGTGGTATCCAACTTCATCATGCAAGCGCTGGCCAATGAACCGATCACGATTTACGGCGATGGACAACAGACCCGGTCGTTCTGTTACGTGGACGACCTGGTCGACGGGTTCGACCGGTTGATGCGCAGCCCTGATGATTTTTGCGGACCGGTCAATCTCGGCAATCCGGTTGAGTTCACGATGCTTGAACTGGCTGAAGAAGTGATCCGGCTGACCGGCTCGAAAACGTCAATCCGGTTCATGCCGCTTCCCGAAGACGACCCGCTGCGCCGCAAGCCCGACATTACGCTGGCCAGGAACTTCCTCGGCTGGGCGCCGAAAATCACGCTCGCAGAAGGCCTGGAAAGGACCATCGAATATTTCAGGGAGCTCAGGTTTGCGATGCGGCGGGATCGATCGGGATTGGCGTCTGCTGCAATGGAAAATTCGGCTGTAGATGCGCACACTAATCACCATTAATCGCCACGGAGCGTTACCGTAGTTCTGATAGCGGAGCATATTGAACCATTCGACCCCCACTTGCAGTGCGCGTATCCGCTTGCAAGCAGATACCGCTACACAGGCGAGCAGCATGCTGCTCGAATTCCCTGCTTCGCCCCTAATCGCACCCCACCTCGCCGCATGCATGCGGCTCGGATGCGCAAGGCGCAATGCATGCATTGCGAAACCCCTTGCTTATCCCTGCCCGGAGGAGGGAATCTAGCCCCTTCCCCCTTGAGGGGGGTGGAGCAAGGAATTCGGACGGCATGCCGTCCGCTTGCGGAACGGACCGCGCTTGCAAGCGCGGTCTCCTCGGTTGGGATGGGGGTGCTGTGCGTCAAAATAACTACGAAATTTTCATCAATCAAAACTCGATCCAATGAAAATCACCGTATTCGGCACCGGTTATGTCGGCCTCGTCACCGGCGCCTGCCTGGCAGACGTCGGCCACGAAGTCATGTGCATGGATGTCGATGAAGCAAAAATAGACAAGCTGAAGCAAGGGATTATCCCGATCTATGAACCGGGGCTGGAACAGCTGGTCAGGCGCAATCATGCACAAGGCAGGCTGCATTTTTCAGCCGACACTGCCGCTGCCGTCGAATTCGGCATGCTGCAGTTCATCGCGGTCGGCACGCCGCTGGATGAAGACGGATCGGCCGATCTGCAATATGTGCTGGCGGTCGCCGCGTCGATCGGCGAACACATGAATGCCTACCGGCTGGTGGTCGACAAGTCCACCGTGCCGGTCGGCACTGCGGGCCGGGTGCAGGCGGCGGTCGCCGGCGCATTGCAGCGCCGCGGCGCCGATCACCACTTCGATGTCTGCTCGAATCCGGAGTTTTTGAAGGAAGGCTCGGCGATCGAAGACTTTACACGCGGCCCGCGCATCATGGTCGGAACCGATTCACAACGGGCCCGCGATTTGATGAGCGAATGCTACGCGCCTTACAACCGTAACCGCGACAAGCTGATCTACATGGATGTACGCGCGGCCGAGCTGAGCAAGTACGCGGCGAATGCGATGCTCGCCGCCAGGATCAGTTTCATGAACGAACTGGCGAACATGGCCGAGCATCTCGGCGTCGATATCGAACAGGTGCGCCAGGGAATCGGGTCCGATCCGCGTATCGGCTACCACTTCATTTATCCCGGATGCGGCTACGGTGGATCGTGCTTTCCGAAAGATATCAAGGCACTGGTCAAAAGCGCCGAACAGGTCGACGTCGAAGCGCGCCTGCTGAACGCGGTGGAAGCGGTAAACGATCGGCAGAAAAGAATCCTTTACAAAAAACTGAGCAGCGCGTTCAACGGAAAACTCGCGGGCCGCACCATCGCGATCTGGGGCCTGTCGTTCAAGCCGAACACCAGCGACATGCGCGAAGCGCCGAGCCGGATGCTGATGGAATCGTTGTGGAAGAGCGGCGCAAAAGTACACGCGTATGATCCTGAAGCGATGGATGAAGCCCGCCGCCTGTATGGCGAGCGCGACGATCTGGTGCTGGCGGAGAGCCATGCGGCGGCCGTCGCGAACGCCGATGCGCTGGTGATCTGCACCGAGTGGAAGCAATTTCGCAGCGTCGATTTTGACTGGCTGCGCGAACAACTAAGGTATCCGGTCATCGTGGACGGCCGCAATCTGTACAACCCGACAGAGGTAAAGCAGCACGGACTCATGTACTACGCGATCGGCCGCGGCGATTCCCTGAACATGCAAGCGAACATGTAATCCGACAGCTTGGATTCTCTTAAGAGACTTGTGGCGTGCACAGGCCGGACAGTGAAGGTGGGAACGCAGGAATCGTCTATTAATGCAAGGACGATGATCGGCGGAACAGGTCCGCCGATATGCCGGATTTGAGCAGCACGGAAAATTCTTCAGCCATCATGGGCCGGCTCAGATAAAAGCCCTGTCCTTCCGCGCAGTGATGGTCGCTCAGGAATGCAAGCTGTTCAGGTGTTTCGATCCCTTCAGCAACCACGCGGTGCCGGAGATTTTTCCCCAGACTGATCACGGAATCCACCAGTACGTCATCGCTGCCTTCGTCCACGATATCGGCGACGAACGAACGATCTATTTTCAGCGTATCGACCGGAAGGCGCTTTAAATAACTCAAGCTGGAATACCCGGTGCCAAAGTCGTCGACAGCAATCTTGACGCCCATCGATTGAAAGTTCCGAAGCATGACGGTGCTGGATTCGACATTCTCCATCAGCGCGGATTCCGTGAGTTCCAGTTCAAGATGGTGCGGCGCCAGGCCGGTATCGTGGAGCACAGTGCGCACATTTTCGAAAAATCCCTCCTTCTCGAACTCGCTGACGGAAATATTGACGGCGACGACGCCGGGCCTCAGCCCGTCGTCCAGCCAGGCCTGCGTTTGACGGCAGGCTTCGTGCAGCACCCAGCGCCCGATCGGGACAATCGCGCCGCATTCTTCGGCAATCGGCACGAACATCGCGGGAAGAAGAAAACCGCGATCCGGATGATGCCAGCGGATCAGCGCTTCGACGCCGATGATGTTTCGTGTCCGAAGATCGATCTGCGCCTGATAATAGAGCTCAAGTTCATCCCGTTCAAGCGCACGGTACAATTCACTCTCGATTTTTTGCCGTTCGACCGCCTGCACATTCATTTCGGGCCTGAAAAAATGATATCTGCCCCGCCCATCTTCCTTGGCACGGTACATCGCGACGTCGGCGTTCATGATCAGCGCTTCGGCATCCTTCCCATCTTCCGGATACATGCTGATGCCGATCGTGCAGCCGATATGCAGCTTCTGTTCCGTGATGACATAAGGTGCGCTGACCCCGTTGCATATCTCGCCGGCCAGGGCTGCGACGGATATTTCGTCGGCCACTTCGGATAGCAGCACCACGAACTCGTCCCCGCCCTGTCGGCTGACGGTATCGGTAGTACGGACCGCGGCTTTCAGGCGTTGTGCGACCGCCTGCAACAAGGTGTCTCCAACCGTATGTCCCAGCGAGTCATTAATGATCTTGAACCGGTCCAGGTCTATGAACAAGACCGCCAGTTTGGTACCGTGGCGTTTCGACAGTTCAATTGCCTGATCCAGTCGTTCCCGCAAAAAAACCCGGTTCGGCAAATCAGTCAGGAAATCATGATGCGCCATATAGCCCATCTCGTCTTTTGCCTTCTGAACTTCTTCGGCCATTGCCTGCGCCTGGATCGTTGCGATCATGAGATGTTCGTTTGCTTCCTGCAACCTGGCAATGTGGTGTTCCAGCACCGACTTCAGCGCGTCAGCTTCCTGGATTATTTTTTCGCGCGATAAGGCAGCCTTTTCGCGAAGGTGCACTGTATCTTCTCGTTTCTCGGACATGCGGTCACGCCCATCGGCGGTTTCCTCACGGGAATGCGATACTTCTTCCCGGGAAGTTACCGATTCCTCGCGTTTTGACATGGCGTCTTCTCGAGCAATTCCGGCCGATCGTCTTTCATTTTTCTGGGCCGGCTCATTGCGTCGACCACGGCCAGCGGAACCGGCAGAGTCTTTGTTCAGATCCATGCGCAATCTCCAAATACAGATTGGACCATGCTCCAGTCTGGATGTTTTGATATTCAGCATAATTCCCGTCTGCAAGACAGGACTGACATGCGTCACGCCCAATCGAGAAACCGATGCAGCGGAATTGTCAGCAATGCCGATATATTTGGAAATGCCACGAGACTCGGAATGATTGAAGTTGCTCGCGGATTCAGCTTTTTAGGTCCTGGTCGGTTCACCTGACAGAATGCCGCGATAATTCGTCAACGGCTCGCCGATCGTGATGCAATCGGCTGCGATGTCGAAGAACCGGATATCCTTGCTGTGCGAACTCGCACGTACCTTCACCACCGAAATTACTCGCCGGAGCTGTCCGTCGATTTCGACATAGCGCTGCACAATAATCGCGTCCGCGAGGAAAGCATTCCCATATGAACTAAAGCGCAAATCGGTGTAGCGGTCTTCCAGCTCAGCGGTCATCAATACGGTTACACCCATGGCAGTCAACGCCGCAATCATCCGGTACAGCGTTTCGCGAAAATTTTCGCGAAATACCGGCGCCAGCGCCAGTTCAAATCCGGACAGTGAATCGATGACCACCCGTTTCGCCTGCATGCTGTTAATCATCTGAACCATGTTATGCAAGGTTTCATCGATCGATAAATCCAGTGCGCGCGTATCGATCAAGCCGACCTTGCCGCTTTTGACCAACTCGTTGAGCTGGTGGCTGAGCAACTGGTTGGGGCTTTTTTCAAATGCCGCAATCACGCCCGGTTCACCTTGACGCACCCCTTCCGCCAGAAACTGGGTCGCGAGTATGGTTTTCCCCGAACCGGATGGGCCTACCGCCAGCAGGGAATAAGCGATCGGCACGCCGCCGCCCAGCATCTCGTCTAGCGCCGGCACGCCGGTCGACAGGCGCTTGTCTCCGGACAACTTGATACTTCCTATTGCACCCGGGGCCAGTATCGTACGCGGAAATACTTCTATCCCACTCTCGCTGATACGAAAAGTGTGCAAGCCTGGACTTTGGGCCTGACCGCGCATCTTGACGACTTGCATCTTGCGGACCATGGAATCCCGGTTCAAGTGCTGCGACATCCACACGATACCGTCGGCGATCGTAAATACCGGGCTCGACTCGGCTTCGGGCGCCAGATACTCACCA
The DNA here is from genome assembly GCA_036675035.1 of Oxalobacteraceae bacterium. GTDB lineage: Bacteria > Pseudomonadota > Gammaproteobacteria > Burkholderiales > Burkholderiaceae_D > MESE01. The sequence continues at coordinate 18,812 of JAKFFO010000181.1, read as the reverse complement.
ATCAGGAATGTCGTCGCCTGCCAGCCGGTCATCTGCATGCCCAGTTGCTGCACGAAGTGCTGCAGATCGGATACGTCTCCCGGCATTGCCTTTGCCGACTGCACGACCGAACGGAACGAATCGACGAATACGAGGCTGGGCGAAAAGGCCTCCACTTCCTCGGTGATTCGTGCCAGTACGCGGTCAAGATTTCCGTCCAGCAGATCTGCGGCGAGGTTGACGAACCGGATCGACTGATTGACCTTGTCGACGTCGAAGAACGGGAATTGCTGCTGATAGCGCAGCATTTTCAGCGGCGACTCCCCGAGCACGGTGAAGAACAACGCCCGGCGATCCGGACTCGCCAATGAAAACATGATCTGGTGCGCAAGCGTTGTCTTGCCGGATCCAGGCGTGCCCGCAATCAGGTTGAACGAATATTCCGGAAGTCCGCCACCCAGCAGATCATCCAAACCAGGTACGCCGGTTGCCAATTGGCGTATGGTTACTTTATTGCTCATGATCAAAGGTCCTTTGCATCTATATCCGAGGCACTATCGCCCCATGCCGAACGGAGAATACTCGTGGTCAGGGACTCGCCGATCAAGGTGGCCAGTATGTCGACGAAAGTGATCAGCAAGGTAATGCTTGCTTCACTGGCCTCGATGAATTCCTTCCCTTCAAGACTTGCTTGTAAACCGGAGAATCGCGAACCGGCAGTTTGCAATTGACGGCCGGTCACAATCCATGGAAAAGTCGCAGCGGCAAGATGTACGCTTCTGGAATAAAGCGAATGAAAACCGCCCTGCGCGGTGATGGAGATCAACTCGGATGCCAGCCTCTCCCACAGGGAAACGCTGACGCCTCCCAGCGCGTCAGGCCGCTGCAGGACGAGTCTTCTAATTATTTTGTGCCGCGGCGTGTCGGTCTCTGCCATAAATTCATGTGTAATTGGACTGCAACAGCCGTAGTGAAAAGCCATCCCGTTCATCCGGACAAGAGTAACCGCCAGACCGGGTTTGCGTGATTCCGTGCCAGCAATCTATTGGGAGTCAATCGAAGGAATAAGATTCCTCAGATTGTCCATGGCAACCGGTTTCACGAGATAGTGATCAAAACCCGCCTCTGTCGCGCGGAGCTTGCTTGCCGGCAGATTATAGCCGGTCATGGCGATCAGGCACGGCAGTGGGTTTGATGAATGCAGCCGCAACTGCTTTATGACTTCATAACCGTCCATGCCCGGCAACCCAAGATCGCAAATAATGACGTCATACGGATTTTCTTTCGCCAGCGCAAGTCCGCTCAGCCCGTTCAGCGCCGAAGTCATGATGTGGCCTTCCTGCGCCAGGATATTGTTCAACAGGCTGTTGGTGTCGGCGTTATCCTCGATCACCAGAATTCGACAGGCGCGCACCGGAATCTCTGTTGCCGCTGCGGTCTTGTGGTGCGGCAGCCGTTTAGCGGAAACGGGCAGCTGTATCCTGAATTCACTGCCGAAACCGGTTCCTTCACTGTAGACCCCGACGGTGCCGCCATGCATTTCCACGATGGTCCGCACCAGCGCCAGCCCGATGCCGAGCCCGCCTTCCGAACGATCAAGGGAGCGCGGACCTTGTGTAAACAGGTCGAAAATAAACGGCTGCAGCTCCGGTGCAATTCCAACGCCATTGTCCTTGATCAGCACCGTGACCGTATTGGCGAGCCGGGAAGCCGACACGGTAATGCGGCCGTGCTCCTGGGTAAATTTGGTGGCGTTGATCAACAGATTGGAAAACGCCTGCGTCAGTCTTACCAGATCGCCATCGATGACGACCTGATCCGCCTCCAGGTCGGGCGGCAGATCGAGCCGCAGATCGACCGATAATGTCTGCTGCCGCTTGTTCGCAAACGGCTGACTGGTTTCAATGGCGCCATCGATGACTTCCGACAATAGGAATGCATGCTTGTGAAGCGTGATCTTTCCGGTCCTGACGCGCGATACATCCAATAGATCATCGACAAGTTGCGTTATGGTGTTTACCTGACGATCGATGATTTCATGAAGGTTGGGAAGCGCCGGATGCGCATCCTTCATGGTTCCAAGGAATTCGCTCGCCATCGCTATAGGCGCCAACGGGTTACGCAGCTCATGCGCCAGCATCGCCAGAAATTCTTCCTGCCGGCTGTTGACCGCCTCGGCCGCCGCCTGCAGGTCCTGGGCGTCGAATGTCGCAATCACCAGATTCTGATTGGCTGCACGCAATTGCAGAACCAGCACGTCCCGGTCGATCTGCTCTTTTGCACTGTCGCTTGCGACATCGCGAAGCGTTTCGACCTGGGACAGCAAGTCGGCAATCCTGACCCTGAACTGTTCCGTCTGCCGGGCGACCTGCGCCAGAAGACCGCCCATCTCGATTTGGAGCTGCTCCAACTCAACGGAATGCAGAGCCAGCTTGTCCGCCTCGTCTTTAACGGTTGACGCCGGCACAGCAGGGGATGGTATTTCAGACGGATTCATTAGATGCGGACAGCCTTTTGGAGGTGCATGACCGAGCCAACAGCGTGACCGGATACAAGCATGTTCGACCAACATACTCCTATTTGATTTTAAATGTCATTTATTTGAAATTCGGAAACGGATAGGCCGGGCTATTCAAATTCAATGAAGTGCTGTGGCGCAACTCCAGGTTCCCTTGCATTTTGCCGCGTCCTTCCACTGCATCACGAAATGGCGAATGAATTGTTGCATGCAGCTTCAGATAAGAGGATAAAACCGGGGACGATAACGCCGACTGCACAATGCGGTTTCAGGAATCGCTGATCCGCGCGAGCAACGCACTGAGCTTGCCGGTATCGACCGGCTTCACCAGGTAATGGTCGAATCCGGCGGCCAACGCGGTTTCACGGTCGCTCTCCTGGCCGTATCCGGACACGGCAATCAGCACCGCACCGGCGGTCTCGGGCTGGGCGCGCAGACGGCGTGCCAGCTCGTTCCCGTCCATGTCGGGCAAGCCGATATCGAGCAGGCATATGTTCGGTGATTCGGTGCTTGCCCGTTCCAGCGCATGTCGCGAACCGTGCTCGACGATCACCTCATATCCCAGCGCCTCCAGATACATGGCCAGCATCCTGGCAGCATCGACGTTGTCGTCAACTACCATGAGGCGCAAGCTGCCGTTTGCGGCTTGGGTGTTTCGTTTGCGTTGGCGGCGTTCTGGCGATTCGCTTTGCTCGGGCAGTCGCGGTAATCGGACCGTGAATTTACTGCCCTTGCCGATCCCTTCGCTGCTGCATGTCACTTGCCCGTCGTGCAGATCGACCAGGCTTCTCACCAATGCCAGGCCAAGCCCCAAACCGCCCTGGGACCGGTCGGATGTTCGTTCCGCCTGTGCGAAAAGATCGAATATGCGAGGCTGCAGCTCCGGGTCGATGCCGATGCCGTCGTCGTGGACGCTCAATACCACCTGATCGCCCTCGATATCCGTTCGAAGACAGATATGGCCGCCTTCCGGCGTATATTTGGCCGCATTGTTCAACAGGTTGGTCAGTATCTGCACCAGCCGCTTCTGGTCGCCGGCCACGTGCGCAGATTCGCGTGCGAGGTGCAACTCCAGACGATGGCGCCGGGATTCGATCAACGGCCGCACCTGTTCTACCGCATTGGCCACGATGCTTTTGACGTCTTGCGGGATTTTTTCGATAACGACCAGTCCCCTGGTCACCCGCGACACGTCAAGCAGATCATCCACCAGGCCGGTCATATGACGTACCTGCCGGGTAATGATCTGACTGGTCTGTATCAACCCGGCTTCGTCAAGGTGTGCCATTCCCATCAGTTCCGCCGCGGCGCTGATCGGCGCCAGCGGATTGCGCAGCTCGTGTGCCAGCATCGCGAGAAATTCATCCTTGCGCTGATCCGCCTGGCGCAGCGCCCGCACGACACGGCTGTGCTCAACCGCGTTCCAGGTTCGCTCGGCGGTATCTTCGATCAACCTGATTTCGTCCTTCGTCCATTCGCGGGGCGTACTTGAGTTGACGAACATCGACGCGATCAGGGCGCCATCCCGGTCAAGAGGAACGGCTACGGCAGAATGGATTCCCAGTTCCTCGAACGTGGGCCAGGTGTCGGGGCCCGATGTACGCGGGTCCTGCGCCAGGTTGGTGGATATCCATGTGGTGCCGCGCTCAAGCGATGCAAAATTATCGTGCCCGAAAAGATCCGTCGGATAGGTACCGACCAATTCCCCGACACTGCCGTCCGTATAGTTCGAGTGGTAGCTCACACATCGTTTTTCAACATCGTAGTCGCCGTACAGCACGCGGCAGGCGTTCAGGTGCCGGCCGAGAAGCGCGCTCGATCTGGAAAACATTTCCCGCGGGTCGGACAGGTTACGCAACAGATCGGCCAGTTTGAGCTGGAACACCTGGCGCCGTTCGGCATCTTCAAGTGTCTTTATTTTTTCGGCCAGCTCCTGATTGACCCGTGTCAGTTCCTGCTGCGCCAGGTGCTGGTCGGTGATATCGCTACCTTCGATGAATATGCCGCTGATACTGCCGTCCAGCTCGATGATCGGCTGGTAGATGAAATTGAGAAAGCGTTCCGTCGGCTGTGTGTCCGGATCAGTCTGAATCTTTGCGGACACACCGTATCCGACAAACGGCTCTCCGGTAGCATATACGCGGTCCAGCAGTTCGAAGAATCCTTGCCCTTCTACGTCCGGCACCGCCTCTCTGGCGCGCTTTCCAATCACGTCGCGATATCCGACCAGCCGGCGATAGGCGTTGTTCGCCAGTTTGAAGATATGTTCCGGTCCCTGAAGAACCGCCATGAAACCCGGGGCCTGATCGAGCAGGCGATGGATGGCATCCTGCTCGGCAAGCTGGCGCCGTCCAAAAAGGACCTGTTTCGTGGTTTCGATGATGGTCGCCATGAGGCCGGCCACGGTTTCGTCCTCATTCCGGATCGGTGAAACCGAAAATGTGAACCAGGCGTTTTCCGGGCGCCCGTCCCTGACCACCTGGAGCGCCACATTTTCGAGGAATGCCGCGTTCCCGTTCAACGCATGCTCGATAACCGGGCGGGTGTCCGGCGCCAGTTCAGGCCAGACTTCCCATATAGGCCTGGTCAGGGCATCCGGATGTTTGCGGCCCAGGATGTCCGTATACGCATCGTTGTAAAGCAAGGGAAGATCAGGCTTCCAGGCAACGTACATGGGCACGCGCGAATCGAGCATCAATCGAACTGCCATCTTCAATGCATCCGGCCATTGCTCGGGCGGTCCAGGTGCGAAGCCGGACCAGTCATGCACGCGCAACAGTGCCCGCACTTCGCCATCGCCGGAAAATAGATCACTTTGGCGCATCTTGTAAGAGTTTTGCTTGGATTTGGTTGTCCGATGAGCATACCTGCGCAGGAGATGCGCAGGTTAATCGAGGTCATGAAACCGCCGGTTACATTATTGACTCGGCTTCGAAAAGGTTTGATTTTTCAAGCCGCTATTCTCACTCTCTCCCTCTGGGAGAGGGTCGGGGGTGGAGCAGGGGTATTGCGAGGCACGGCCTCGCGCCTGCGTAACGATGTCCGCTTGCAAGCGGACATGCGCACTGCAAGTGAGGGGGATCGGGCTCTAACTGTACATCCCCGATCTATACCGGAAATGCCTACAGAAGTGTGCGGACGATTTGCCTTATTCGCTCATTCGGATCCGACTGCACTCGGCCGGCCGTCGTATCGCTAAGGTGCAGCAATCCGTCGGCACCCAGCACCCTGGATGCCATTTCAATGCTCGCGAGAATTGCCGATGGAAAGAGATCGGCAGATTCCACGACCGAATAAAAAGGAATCGAGCGAGTTTCGGCAGTGCTCTTGGCGAAACGCAACAGATCGAAAATCAATCCGCCGTCAAAACGCAACCCGCATAAAACCAACGCAACATCGGCATCGAAGCTGCGTATCGCCTGCTGGAAATTATGACAAACAACAGTGTTGAATTCCGGCCCGAGCACTTGTGTCGTTATGGCAAAATCTTCTGGCCTGATTGCGACAAGTATTTTGTTCGCTTGGGTCGCGGAGCTCATTCTTGTTGTCTTTCGCAAAGACCAGGGAAAACCGGCGTTTGCACGACGATTCATGCGAACGTCTGGGCGAGAATCCCTTGGGGGATGTTTCGCCAAAGCTGGAGCAGCGCTATGCTGCCACAATGGTTTCCAAACGGCAATACTATATTGATGGGAAATTCCTGGAATGCCCGGGCCGGCTGACCACCTGGCTTCATACCTCAGCCGGATAATCACCGATTCCCGCCGGTGACCTGATCTGATCGGCATACACGCCGTCTGGAGGCAATATTTTCCCTGGTGATACAACTTCTTCGTACTGAACCTGTGTCGGAAATCGAGAACTAACCAACATCGTGTCGAAAGCAGCTAAGTACATAGCTTCATGAATCGAGGTTTATTATGTCCGAGCAAATTTCTCTTTTGGCCAATTCCGAAGGCGGGCGCGCCGGTAAAACTGAGGGCGGCAAAACTGGCAGCAGCTCGAATTGGGCCATGTTCGATGAACACAAGGGCAAGCTGGCGATCGGCGTCGCCGCGACGCTGGGGGCAATGATTTTTTACAATTGGCGAGAAAGGCGACTTGCCAGGAACGACCCTGAAGGCCACGCAAGAGTGAACCGGTTGAAAGCGCTGTTAAGAGCAAACAGTGCCGATACGCAAAATCAGGAATGTCTGGTTGATGCCGAGGATGGTTACGACGGAAACCTTCCATCCCAGATGATGAATTGTCCGGACAGGGGCGGTATCGCCGTTATCCGATAGACCACACCGAACCACGCTTCGGCTCATCGTGTACCGCCCCTGTCGGACGCCTTGCCCGCAGCACTGCGTTGTGCCTCTCTTTTCGATGGCCGCGCCATGTCGCGCCGGCACGCCTTGTTCCGCACGCAACCCGTCTCGCCATCGTCAGGCCAGTCAGACTAAAACTGATCAAGGCTCTGCTTTCAAGAGTTGAGCGGAGGTCGGTCGGGGTTGGATGGGGTCGAAATTTTTTCCAGCGTCCGATCCACTTCGGCGGAATGCTTGGTTGCGACGTCTGCCAGCGATACGATGCCGACCAGGCGATGCGTCTCATGATCCACCACTGGTACCCTGCGAATCTGGATGTCGCGCATCTGCTCCATCACCTCATCGACCGGCTGATCCTCGAAACAGGTTTTTACGTTGATACTCATTACATCCCGGACCATGGTTTCTTCAGGTTGCTCGCCGGCCGATGTGGCGCGCACCGTAATATCGCGATCGGTCACCATTCCGATCAATCGGTCTTCGTCGCATACGGGGATCGCGCCGACGTTCAGGTCGTCCATCATCTGCGCTGCACGCCGGACATTATCTGTCGGCGATATAGTCATTACGTCGCGAGTCATGATCTCGGAAATCAACTGCATGGTATTTCTCCTGCTGTAGGCATCAGAAAAGCGCGCCCATGCGGCGGCCGCGCTTCTCAAGTTCATAGCGGAAAACGAACCAGTTCAAGAGCTGCGTCCCAACAACCATGATTGGCGCTGAGCGCGAACGTGATTGAGAACATGGCGGACAAGTGCGCGCGTTCCCGCACAACACCACACATTCTCAATCACGCGGCCTACCCGGCCTACAGCGGGAACGTCGCATGCCTTTGGCGCCGGCTCGGTTTCAGTCAACTTCGGTCATCCGCGGTCCCGGTTATTTGGCAGACCCGGAACTCGAACCAGATGTGCCGCTTGACCCCGATGAGCTGGAATCAGCGCCTGAAGTTCCGCTGGTGCCAGACGATCCGCTGCTACCGGACGTACTGCCGGGCAAAGTGCTTGAGGAGCTGGAAGAATCACTCGGGGTACTGCCAGTGCTGCCCGAAGTTCCGGATGTGCCGCTTGCGCCCGATGATCCGCTAGTGCCTGATGATCCGCTGCTTCCCGACGTACTGCTTGGCAAGGTGCTCGACGAGCTGGAAGAATCGCTCGGGGTGCTACCTGTTGTGCCGGAAGTTCCTGAAGTGCCCGACGTGCCGCTGGCACCCGATGAGCCGCTGGTGCTTGGCGTGCTCGCCGATCCGATCGGAACGCAGTCCACGCTGCCCGCGCTTGAGGTGCCCGAAGTGCCGGAGGAACCTGACGTGCCGGAGGAACCTGACGCACCCGAGGTGCCAGACGTATCCGAAGCCCCGGCCGGTCCTGCGGTGCCGCTTGAACCGCTGGTGCCGCTTGAACCGCTGGTGCCGCTCGAACCACTGGTGCCGCTTGTACCGGTGCTTCCGCTTGAACCACTGGTACCGCTGGAGCCGGCACTGCTATCCGAACGCATCATGCCCGGTGGGCAATCCATGTTTCCGGTTCCCGACGCACCGCTTGATCCCGACGAACCACTCATTCCCGACGACCCGCTGGACCCGGAAGATCCGCTCATTCCTGACGAACCTGAGGAACCTGAGGAACCTGACGACCCTGACGATCCTGACGATCCTGACGATCCTGATGAGCTGCTGGTGTCGGGAGAGCTGCTCGCACCGGATGAACCACTCGTCCCCGACGAACCGCTGGATCCCATCGAGCTGGATGATCCGCTGGTTCCCGACGAATCGCTTGCGCCGGTTGAGCTACCTGAGCCTAACGTGGTGCTTGCTCCGGACGATGGGCTGGACGAACTGCTTGAAGAGGACTGTGCAAACACCAGTCCCGCCGATCCCAAAAGTGCAACTAAAAGTGTTGACGACAGCTTCTTCATATTACCTCCGTAAAAGACTGCAAAAATGCAGAACAGCGTTGGCGCAAGGACCGTGCCAATCAACGAAAAAGATCATTCCTCAGTGTTTTTTCCCTTTCCATCCGCCGCTTTGACGAAGCTTATTTTCCGTTGGAAATCGGCGCACTCGCGCAGGCATCACGCCGAATCCGCAATTTACAAATCGTTGTAAGAATGGAGCAGACCGCCATCGAATTGCGGCTCGGCTGGATGTTTCGCGCACCAATTTGGACTCATTCCAACCATTTTCGTCAGCGTCGTTTCCGTCAGATACCGGTCGGATATGTTTCAGGAATCTCGACATGCACCATGTTCGCAGACGGGTCGAGCGGCTTGACCGCCCGCGTCTTGTCGAAATGGATTACGGCGTCGAACTGGCTCGCCAGATCGCTGTAAAAGTAATGGCTCAGCCGTTCGGATTCGGGCAGGTAAACTACGCCGATCGCTCTTTCAAGCCGCTGGACATGAAGCTGCTCGGATAGTTTTTCCCGGCCGCGAATCGGCAGCAGGAAATTGCCGGGCTTTGCGACATGCAAAAGATGTTCGATGCTGTCCTCTCTGGCGGGCAGCACGGTTTTCAGTTCGGACGGGCTTTCCCAGTCCGATGCGGCCCTCACCGTGCCGGAATGCGTTGTGAATCCGAGTAAAAAAGGTACCCCCAAGCCATAACGCTCGCGAACCAGCTGACCCAGGTTGATCTGTCCATGCGCGCCCATCTCGGTCGCGCGCGCGTCGCCGAGATGCGAGTTGTGCGCCCAAACAACAATTTTTCCGGCACCGCCGCGCCGCTTCGCGAGATGACTGCGCAGCGCATCCAGCGTGTCGGCCATATGCGTGTCGCGCAGGTTCCACGATTCGTTCCGCCCCTGGAACATCGCGCGGTAGTACGCTTCGGCATTCTGTGCGACGCGCGCGTTCTGCTCCGCATAAAATGCTTCATCCGAGCCGGCCACGCCATCGCTGCGGCTGAATTTTTCCAGGTTCGAACTCATTCCGATCAGTTGACCGATGACTTCCTCCTCACAATTTTTTTTCATGCCGAATGTCGTCGCATAGCCATAACGCTGAGGGTCTTCGGCAAGATGATCGAAGCAGGCGTAGCGCGCCCGCGCCAGCGATGCGGCATGCGGATCGACTTTGGATAAATACCGGATCACTGCTTCCATCGAACTGCGCAGGCTGTACAGGTCAAGACCGAAGAAGCCGATCTTGTTTTCGAGATCCGGTATGCCATCATTGAATCTGCGCAACCAGCGGACCAGCGCAAGAACGTCGGTGTTGCGCCACATCCATCTGGGAAAGCGTTGAAAATTTTCAAGCGCGCTTTCCGGTGTGGCGTCCGGCACGCCGGTGTCGTTGCTTCTTCCCTGAATGAAGCGGCTCACTCGCAATGCATCCGGCCAATCGCATTCCACTGCAATGCCGTCAAACTTCCTTTCAGCCAAAAGGCGCTTGGTGAGTTCCATGCGCGCTCGGTAGAATTCATGCGTTCCGTGCGTTGCTTCGCCCAACAGAACGAGCTGCGCATCGCCAATCAGATCAATCGCGGCATCTGTGTTTTCCATCGTATGCAGATCAATCGATTCGGACCGAACAAGGTCGACTAATGCCTGGTCGGACATGGCTGCCTCCGTATATATCCGGGTATCGATCTGATTGGGAGCGTTGCGTTGCCGCTTAGGTTCCGGGCCGCATTCGAACCCGGCATCGGTACCGATTACCGAATGTGGGCCGGCCGCTTTCCCTTAACCAACGAAGATCCGGCGAAGACGCGATGCGTCGAGGAATACCCAATGCATCGCCGACTCGCGACCCTACCGCAGGCCGGTATCCGGATCAGCCGATTGATCGTTGGCACCGGACATGTCGCCAGCCTGCGTGACCTTGCCGGCATCCGAATGAGAAGTCTCGACGGCAACATGCTGTTCCGCATCGAACTGATGCGAAAAGGCATCGACCGAATCGCTGCGACGCCGGCGGTCTTCCGGCAAGGTAGGCCCGCTCTGGATGTACAAGGTGAGCAACTCCGCCAGGTTCACCAGCGATGACAGGTGCGTGCGTTCGTAACCGTGCGAGCCATCGGCACCGAAGCACAGCAGGGCGGTGCGGATGTCATGGCCGGCGCTGACCGCCGCCCCTGCGTCCGAATGATAAAAGCGGAACACGTCGCGGTTGCTTGGAATACCGTATTTATCGCAAAGCTTCAACATCCGGCGCGTCAGGTGGTAATCGTGCGGGCCGGCGGAATCCATCAGCGGGATTGTGACCCCGTGCTCGCGCGCACCCTGTCCTGCTGCGACCGGTCCGATATCGACGCCGATCACTTCACTGACATCTTCTTCGATCACCGCGGTCGCGCCGGACCCGACTTCTTCTGACAAGGTGAAGACCGGGTGGCAATCCATCGGCACCGGCACCTTGCTATCCGTCAGCGCTTTCAAACTGGCCAGCAGCGCCGCAACGCCGGCCTTGTTGTCCAGATAGCGCGACACGATAAAGCCGTTCTCCAGCACCTCCGGATTCGCATCGAACGCGACGAAATCGCCGACCTGGATATTCAGCGCCGTGACGTCGACCGACGATGCGATCTGCTCGTCGACCCTGACTTCGAGCTGCGCCCAGTTCACCGGCTGCGAGTCGATCGCATCGCCATGTACATGACCGGATGCCAGCAGCGGCAGTACCGAGCCGCGATGCCGGCCGCTTTCGGTAAAAATAGTCACGCGGCCGCCTTCGGCCCACCGGCTCGACCAGGTTCCGATCGGCATCAATCCGAGTCGTCCGTCCGGCTTGATTCCGCTGACCATGGCACCGAGCGTATCGAGGTGAGCGACGATCGCGCAAGCCGGGCTCGACTTGCGCCGCTCGGGCAGGTTGCGGGCCAGCAAACCGCGTATCGTGCCGCGCCGCGTAAGCTGGTACGGAATGCCTATCTCGTCCAGCTTACGTCCCATGTAATGCACGATCTCGTCGGTCAGTCCCGCAGGGCTGGGAATGGCCAGCAGTTCGAGCAGGGTCGTCTTCAGATAACCGGCATCGATCGGAAGTTTTTGCATAAGCGCTCAGGCCGTGACAGGAAACAGAAAATCGATGAAGCGCTGCGCAGTCGGTTGCGGATCATGGTTTGCGAGGCCGGGGCGCTCGTTGGCTTCGATGATCACGTATTCCGGCGCATCGGGCGATGGCACCAGGAAATCCAGCCCGACCACCGGGATGCGCAACGCGCGCGCTGCCGTTTCCGCGGCATCGCGCAAGTCCGGATGCAGAATGCCGGTCACATCATGAATCGTGCCGCCGGTATGCAGGTTGGCGGTCTTGCGCACCTGGATCGGGCGGCCGTCCTCCGGCACCGAGTCGAGCCCCAGGTTCAGCGCCGCCAGGCAGCGTTCGGTTTCGGCATCCATCGGAATCCGGCTTTCGCCGCCGGTTGCCGCCGCGCGGCGCGTGCTTTGCCGCTCGATCAGCGCCGCAACGGTCAACACACCATCGCCCACGATTTCGGCCGGCCGGCGAATCGCCGCCGCAACCACCTTGTAGCCGATCACGACGATGCGCAGATCCTGGCCGGCGCAAAATTCTTCCAGCAACACATGGCCGCCCGCGTCCTCGGCACGCCCGATCGCATCGGCCAGTTCCTGCTCCGTGCGCACATCGACACTGATACCGTGTCCCTGCTCGCCGAATGCGGGCTTGACCACGATCGCACCGTGCTTGCGCATGAAAGCGATATTGGCATCCGGATCGGCTGCGGGTTGCTGCTGCGGCACGCGCAATCCGATCGACGACAGGCGGCGCAGCGTCAGCACCTTGTCCTGGCACCAGGTCATCGCGACGCCGCCGGTCAGGTCGGTAAGCGACTCGCGGCACAGAATTTCATGGCCGCAGTAGCGCAGCTTGAAAATGCCCGCCGCCGTATCCAGCACATCGACACTGATGCCGCGACGGCGTGCCTCGTCGACGATCAGCCGCGCATACGGATTCAAGCCGGTAAAGTCGGAGGTGTCGACGAACAGGCTCTCGTTGATCGCGTTCTTGTGCTTGACCACGAAGCCGGCGGTCTGCGCGAAACCGAGCTTTTGATACAAGCCGATCGCATGCTCGTTGGTGTGCAAAACCGACAGGTCGAGAAACGCGCGGCCGCGATCCGAGAAGCGGGTGATCAGTTCGCAAACAAGTGCCTGCCCTACTCCCGGCACTGCGGTTTGCGGATCGACCACCAGGCACCAGAAACTGCTGCCTCCCTGCTCATCGCCGAACGCGATCCAGTGATCGACGCCGATCACCGACCCGATCACATCGCCGGTGCGCTCGTCTTCGGCGATCAGGAAAATGATCGCATCGGAATTCCGCTGTGCCCATACCGTTTTCGGCTCGATCGGCACCATGCCGCGCATGCTGTACAGGCGGTTGGTAACGGCGATGTCGGCGCGCGTCGCGAGCGACCGTATCGTCACGCCGGGTACCGGCGCCTCGACCGGCGTTGCCGGTTCGAGCATCCGGCGAAATATCAGCGATGGATCGAGAAACAGGCTGGCCGGCGCTTCCGCAAGCACCAGCTGCGGTGCTTCGACATGCAGCGCGATATCGCGTTTGCCATCCTGCTCGCGCTGCAACTCTTCCGCGATCAGCTTCGGCGACTCGAAAGACGGACCGTAAAGCAGCCGGCCCCAGCCCAGGTCGATCATTGCGTTGCGCCGCCGCGTGCCCGACGCGCTGAAGGGTGACGCCGCATTGCCACCAGCCTTTTCGGTGAACGAATGCGGATCGGAACTGCCGACGCCGCTCATTGATGGAACGGTCTGGCTGATGTCCATGATGTTCCTCCTGTTTTTAGAAAGCGTGACACGAGCGGATCGATCGAATCATGTCTTTACCGCCTTACACGCCCTGCATCTGCAGCCACGCTTCGAGCAATGCGATCTGCCACACCTTCGAGCCGCGCAGCGGCGTAAGATGACTGTCGGGGGCCTGCAGCATCCGATCCAGCGCGTCGCGCTGAAACAATCCACGCGAGCGTGCCGCCTGCGTATCCACCGTATCGCGCACATATTCGAGAAAATCGCCGCGCAGGTACTTGAGCGCAGGCACCGGGAAATAACCTTTCGGCCGATCGATCACTTCGGCCGGAATTACCGCGCGCGCCGCTTCCTTCAATACATATTTGCCGCCGTTGGCAACCTTGTGCCGCGCCGGAATCCGCGCAGCCAGCTCCACCAGCTCATGATCGAGGAACGGCACCCTTGCCTCCAGGCCGAATGCCATGGTCATGTTGTCGACCCGATTGACCGGGTCGTCCACCAGCATCACGGTCGTATCCAGCCGCAACGCGCGGTCGATCACGCTGTTTGCGCCGGGTTTGGAAAAATGCGTGCTGACGAAATGACCGCTTGAATCTTCCATCACATAATCGGGTGTCAGCAGCGCGCGCATGTCTTCATGGCTGCGGTCGAAAAACACGCGGCGATAGGCATCGACGCCGGCATCCTGGTTATCGATTTCCATCAGCGGCGGATACCAGTGATAGCCGCCGAATACCTCATCGGCCCCCTGCCCGCTCTGCACCACGCGGCTTTGCAGCGACACCGCCTGCGACAGCAGGTAGAACGCGACGCAGTCATGGCTGACCATCGGTTCCGACATCGCACCTATCGCATCGGGCAATTCGCGCAGCAGGTCAGCGGCGGGAATGTGCAGCTTTTCATGGATGGTTCCGTAATGGCGCGACACCAGGTCGGAATAATGGTACTCATCACCGGCCTCGCTATCGACTGCCTCGAATCCGATCGAGTAAGTGCGCAGATCAGGCGTCCCGGCTTCCGCCAGCAAACCGGTAATCAGGCTGGAATCGAGGCCGCCGGAGAGCAGCACGCCGACCGGTACATCGGCCACCAGGCGCCGCTTGACCGATACCCGCAGTGCATCGAGCACGTCTTCCTTCCAGTCTTCGAAACTGCGCTTCTCGTCTTCTTCGCTGCGCGTGAAATCCAGCCGCCACCATTCGGTGGTATCGCATTTTCCGGTCGGATGCACGGTCATCAGGGTGCCGGGAGCCACCTTGCGAACACCGCGCAAAATCGTGTGCGGCGCCGGCACTACCGCATGAAACGAAAGGTAATGATGCAATGCCTGCGGATCGATCGAGGTATCGACACCGCCGCCCGCCAGCAAGGCCGGCAAGGCCGACGCAAAGCGCAGGCGCTCGTTGTTGAGCGTGTAGTAAAGCGGCTTGATGCCGAGCCGGTCGCGCGCCAGATAAGTGACGCCGCTATCCCGCTCCCACAGCACGAACGCGAACATGCCGTAAAAACGCTCCAGCGCCTTCGGGCCCCATGCATGCCATGCCTTGATGATGACCTCGGTATCGCCGGTCGATACGAACTGGTATCCCTTGGCGGTCAGTTCGGTGCGAAGCTCGTGATGATTGTAGATGGCGCCGTTGAAGACGATGCCCATGCCCGCCACGTTGTCGATGAACGGCTGGTGCGCGCGATGGCTCAAGTCCATGATGCTGAGCCGGCGATGGCCGAAACATCGGGTACCGAGGCTGAAAATTCCTTCGCCGTCGGGGCCGCGCCGCGACTGCGCTGCAGTCATCTCGGCAACGGTTTGCACATCGGCAAACTGCTGATCGAAGCGCAGTTCTCCTGCGATGCCGCACATAAAAGATTCCCCTTGCAAAGAAAAATGATGGCTGAAAACAACTTGCCGGGTCGGAAGCGTGAATTGAAAAGGTCAGCGGGCCGCGCCTTGCCGGCCCTGGCGGCATCTGCCCGCATTCATTCGCTGCCTTTTGCTGCTCCTCAATAGCCACTGCTTGTTTCTTTATCAATAGAGACTTATGAAATGGGTTTGTTCCCCATCTTTGCGCGATTCGGACACCATAAATAGCCGGCAATTGCTTGAGGTTTGCCGTGCAGAAAAAAATTGACGCTCTCGTCCGGTTGCGGCCAGGTCAAATCTCGATGGCGATCTTCGTTCTTGCTATAGAAACTAAATTGATATATTCTTTATACAGAAAGGATTCCGCATGAAATCAGCCTTCGCAACACAGGATAAAGCCGCTGCCGACACCTTGACCAAGGCGCTGGTTCGGGCAGGCAATATCCTTCAAATCAAGCAAATGTCGATCGCCCGCATCCTGGGCGTCAGTACGGCAACCGTGTCGCGGCTGTATTCCGGAAATTACCAGTTGAACCCGGAACGAAGCAAGGAATGGGAATTCGCACTGCTTTTTATCCGCTTGTTCCGTTCCATCGATGCGATCCTCGGCCATGGGGAAGCTGCCCGCAAATGGCTGAGCGGGCCGAACCTCGCATTGAACGGACGCCCTGCCGATCTGATAGAAACCACCGAAGGCCTGGTCCGGGTTCTTCATTATCTCGACGCCCATCGTGGCCGAATTTAGAAGCGAAACACTCGGATTCGAATTGTGGCGTGCGGTCGAGGCGCAGCATCGCGTATCCACCATGGTGCTGGTCGATACCCTGAGCGAGCAGGCATTGCTGGAGCGTATGCTGGAAGGGTCCAAACCCGCGCTGCAGCCGGGGCAGGACACGCTGCACTGGTTGCTGTTTACACCGTTCCGCTACCCGCCGCTGCCAAATGGCTCACGCTTTCGCGGTCCCGCCGATCCAGGCGTCTTTTACGGTGCAGACCATATCCGCACCGCGTGCGCCGAACTGGGATACTGGCGCTGGCGGCTGCTGATGGACAGTCCCGCTCTGGATGCCATCGATCCGATGCAGCAAACCTTGTTTCGCACGCCGGTGCACGGCATCACGATCGATTTGATGCGCCCGCCGCTGTCGCGGCAACGCAGGCAGTGGACCGACCCCTCCGATTATTCATCGTGTCAGCAACTTGCGCGCGACGCACGAGACGCCGGCATCCAGATGATTCGCTATCAATCGGTGCGCGACCCGGGACACGGCGCCTGCACCGCAGTGCTCAGCCACACGGCGTTTGCCGCAAAGGACCCGGCGGAGAGCGGAACCTGGACGCTGGCGGTGTTCCGGCACCGGGTTTTCTGGCGCTGCGATTCCATTTTTGAAAATCAGGCGTATGAGTTCGATGCGGCGGGATGGAGTGCGAACAGCAGTCCGGCTTGACGATGCATCGCTGCAAACCGAGCGAACTCAGCAATTTGACTGGCTTGACTTCGGCCGGCGCCTCTCGAATCCGCTTCCCTGTCCGAGACCACCCCGGCTAGGTTTTCAAGCCATGCCGTCCCGCATCCAGCACTGCCTGTATCCGCGCAAATGCAACCGGCTTCACCAGATGATGATCAAAGCCGGCTTCGCGGGCCAGCTCCCGGTCCTTGTCCTGTCCCCATCCGGTGACAGCCACCAGCACTAATTCCGCATTCGCCGGCTGTTCGCGCAGGCGCCGCGCAAGCTCGTAGCCATTCAGTTTCGGGAGGCCGATATCCAGGAACGCGAATTCCGGCTTGAAGCCGGGTGCGGCTTCGAGCGCAGCGAACCCATCATGCGTCACCAGCACCTCGTGTCCCATTGCCGACAACAGTGCGCCCATGCTGGTCGCAAAATCGACGTTGTCGTCCGCCAGCAGTATCCGGTGCGGCACCGCAGCCTGCGCCGCTTTTGATCCATGCAGTGCCTCGGGTGCTCGGGCCGGTTCAAGCATGGCCGGCAGCCGCACGATGAACATGCTGCCCTTGCCCTCGCCTTCGCTGTGCGCCTCGATTGTTCCTCCATGCAGCTCGACCAGCCGCCGGGACAAGGTCAGGCCGACCCCCAGGCCGGCATGCGATCGCTCCAGCGAGCAGTCGACCTGCGTGAACATGTCGAAAATCCTCGAAAGCATCTCCGCAGAAATGCCGATGCCGTTATCGATTACCCTGACCGCGATGCTTCCTTGTTCCAGCGTTGCAGAAAACTTGAGGTGCCCGCCGCGGTTGGTGTATTTCGCTGCATTGTTGAGCAGGTTGGAAAATACCTGCGCCAACCGGATCGGGTCGGCTTCCAGGAAAACCGGCTCGACGGGCATGTCCGGCGAAATCACATGTTCGCATCTCTCGATGAGCGGCGCGGCCGATTCCATCGCACTGCGCATCACGGCCTGGAGCTCGACCCGTTCTTTCTTTATCGTCAGCTTGCCGGTGGTGATGCGCGACACGTCCAGCAGATCGTCCACCAGGCGCACCATCTGCTTGAGCTGGCGTTCCATGATATCGCGCGCCTTCCGCGTTATATCCGGATTGCTGTTCGCCGCACGCATGATTTCGAGTCCGTTGAGCAGCGGGGCAAGCGGGTTGCGCAGCTCATGCGCCAGCGTTGCCAGGAATTCGTCCTTGCGCCTGTCGGCGGCGCGCAGCGCCTGCTCCGCACCGCGCCGCTCGGTCATTTCATGTTCGAGTATCCGGTTCGCTTCTTCCAACGCCTTGGCCCGCCGCTCCACTTCGTTGAGCATGTCGTTGAAAGCATCGGCCAGAACGCCGATCTCGTCTTCGGTGGTTTTTTTTGCGCGCAACGAAAAATCACGACGCTGCATCACATTGCGCGCGACCCCGGTAATTTCCAGAATCGGCTTGGTGAACGCATTTCGCAGCCAGGTCGAAACCAGGGCCGCGAACATCAGGCTGCCAGCCATTACCGATCCGAGGATCACCAGATAGTTTTTCAGCCGCTCCCGCAGTTCATACCGCGCCCGCAAATACACGGTGCCTACCACTTCGTCGTCTTTGACGATACGATGGAATACCGTTATCCGGTTACCTTCAATACGATATCCTCCCCGCTCGGGATTTTGCGGAAACTCGACCGGGTCGGACCGGTCGACGAAATAAGTCGCAAACAGTGTTCCGTCCGGCCCGTAAATTGCGGCGTCCAGTATGTTGGGCCGGGTCCGCAGCGATCCCAGATTCTCCTGGGCGGTCTTGGGATCATTGAAGGCGAGCGCGGGCGCGCTGACTTCGGCCAGAATGTCGGCCTGCGCCATCAAATCGCCGATCCATGAAGCCCTGTAGGCACGTACGTCATATACCAGCATTGCGGCGCCGGATGCCAGCAGCGCAAGAAAAGTCGTTGCCAGCACCACCAGCATCAGCCGGC
>JAKFFO010000224.1:0-7463 GCA_036675035.1 Oxalobacteraceae bacterium | reverse complement strand
GCCCGGCTCAACAATGACGGGTTGGGGTGCCGGCACATACACTGGCGACTGCCGATAATGGACGCGCGGCGGTGCTTTGCATTTACGCTCCTCTTTGTACTCACCGTTTTTCTTGAACTTGCGTTCTACCTTGCAGTTTCCATCCCAGAATTCTTCCTTGTATTCACGACGATCGTGTCCGCGATCTCTGCCATGGCCGCTCTCGTCTTTCCAGGAGTCTGCCGACGCGGACAATGGCAACGCAACTAACGCTAAAGGCAATAAAAACGTTCGTAAGATATTCATTGCATTCCTCCAGTTATAGTGGGAAAAAGTTTATCGCATGCAGTTAAAGTTTCCTATGCGATCACTGAAAGAGATGTAACGAAATGTAGACCTGTTGCGATCCGTACAAGGCACTGACAAATGGTTATGTCAGACTGGTCCAACAGGCGGTTGGTCGGCTGCGATGACGTGCAGCACATGATTCGATTTTCTGGGTAGCGACCTCAGGCTCATACCCTTTGATTTTCAAGCCAAGTCAGGCCATGTGGAGTCGCGGTAAAGGCAGCTTATTGGTAATCCGGGTAGAACTTTGCTCCATTGACATGTGTCGGACTGAACATGAGTCGGTTCATTACGCGGTGCAGTTATTGAGCCAAAAAATTTTGCAATTTGATATGGAAATAAATAATGCGGATTTTAGTTGTTGAAGATGACGCGATTCTCGCCCTGATGGAAGCAGAAGGGCTAAACCATTACGGTCATGAGGTCATTGGGCCGGCACATACCCCGGAACAGGCGCTCGAACTGGCCGCAACCCAGCGCGCCGATTTGGCGCTGATCGACATTAACCTCGCGGGCCGTGACGAGGGTATTGCTCTGGCGCGCAACTTGCGCAATCACCATGAGATCCAATCGCTCTTCGTTAGCGGGCAAGCGGCGGTAGCGCGTGCCAACCGTGATGCAGCGCTTGGGTTTCTTCCCAAACCATACTTGTTGGAGGATTTGGACCGCAGCGCCCGATTTGCGCACGCGTTGGCAACCGGACTCAATCCACCGCCGCCGATCATGCCGACCGCCCTCGAAATATTTCAATAGCGCTTTTAAAGAGCAAGGACAAAAGATGGATGGACAGGCTGGTCAAGCAATTGATATGGGTGATCTCGAGTTTCGCGAGCTTGCCGACAACGCACCGGTGATGATCTGGCGATCACGCCCGGATAAGTTATGCGACTGGTTCAACAAGCCGTGGCAGGATTTTTCCGGTAAATCGCTGGAAGCGCTATTTGGATACGGATGGGCTGATGATGTGCATCCGGACGACTACGATCGCTGTGTATCGATCTACGGGTCCGCGTTCGATGCACGCGAACCGTTTACGATGCCGTATCGCCTGCGCCGCCATGACGGTGTCTATCGCTGGTTTCTGGATAACGGCGCGCCTTTCTACAGGGCAGGCGCGTTCGCCGGTTATTTTGGAAGCTGTATCGACATTACCGAGCAACGCGAACTCCAGGAGCATCAACAGGTTTTGCTGGCAGAACTGAACCATCGCGTGAAAAACAACCTGCAGTTGATTCTGGCATTCTTGCAAGTGTCGACGATGCGCGCCCGGACCGACGAGGCAAAAACCTTGCTGCAGGCAGCGGCGATCCGGGTGCAGGGCGTGGGCGTAATACAGGATGAGCTCTATAAAAGCACCAGCGGCGTGATTGATCTTTCCGACTACCTGGCCAGCCTGGCACGTTCAATTTCGAATATCGAAAGCAGCGGAAGCGCAACCCTGGTGGCTGAAACCCAATCGGTTCAGGTGCCGTTCGAGTTGGCATCCAATCTCGGACTCATCGTGAACGAGCTGGTAGTCAATGCAATCAAGCATGGCGGCGTCGACCCATGCAAGGTGCACCTTCGCGTGCAAAAACTGGCTGTAAACATGGCTGAGGTTACTGTCGCGGATAATGGCAATGGCTTCAGCGACGAAAGCCTGTTGGCAAGCGAGAAGCCGGACAGTATCCACGGAAATGGTTTGATCAATGCGCTGGCGCACCGATGCAATGCCGAAGTGGTGCGGCAGAATCAGGACGGCGCGGTTGTGACGCTGACTTTTCCGATTGACGCACCGCACGACGCTGGCTGAATCCCACTCGCTGGCGGTTTTTTACTTTTCACTTGCCGCTACGCTGCTCATTGCGCTTAGACTTGCGGTGTTCTTTTCCGTGACGTTCCCGGCCAATCAGGCGACGCAGAATTGGACCGCACTGCCCTAGAGATGGAAGGCGCTGCGGCGGCAGTGGGAGTATTCCCATGCGGTTGGCGCGGTTCTTTACTTCATCGCGCTGGCTTCACGTGTACTCTCCGTCATCTGGGGTCGACGTGGAATTTTTAGCAGATCGAATTGGCCGCTGCATTTCAATACGCCGGCCGATAATCAACGCCCTGGTCAAACCGGCTTTGCCAGTGCCTCCGATACGATGCTGCCAGTTCCGCGTTGTGCCACACCACCAGGACGTTTTCGCTATTGGAGTTCGCTGCAGCCTTGCTGTAATTGTACGAGCCAGTCTGAGTATGCAAGTCATCGACGAGAATGTATTTATCGTGGTGAATCGCATATTTACGGTTCGTCCTGGCTTGAATGCCGGCATTCACCAGCAGGTTCAAGGCCGCAGTGCCTGACTTCGATTTGTTGCCTTTCTCATCCACCACGACTCGCACATCGACGCCGCGGCGATGGGCCGCGAGGAGCGCTTTCACGACAGTCGGAGAGGTAAACGAATATGCGGCAAGCCGAACACTGTGCCGCGCTGCATTGATGGTCTTGAGTACCAGTGCTTCGCTCCCGCCATCGGGTGAGAATGCGGTTTCGATCCGGCCGGTTGCCGGCGCTTTGTCAGTGTGGGACCGGACCGCATTCGAGAATTCCTCAAGCAGGTTCGGGTTTTTGGCAAATGAAGATGATGCAAGCAGCAGTGCCAATGCCGAAAAAACCAGATTCTTTGTGTGATGCATGCTTCTTTGATATGCGGCTGATACGGTACTGAAATTTCTTGAGACGGATCATACTGTATTGACGGCCAAGACATAAGCTACATCAGCGGGGCCACATGATTAACGTGCCGGATTGCGCCGGATATCCGGCTAATACTGCAGATCGGCGTTTACGATTGAATGGGTGCTGTAGCAAGGGTGCCGGAGCAGCTGCAAGTAAATATATTGATTAATATCAAACTCCTTGCCCTTGTTAATGATTTGTCATTGCAAACTGGGCAGTCGACGTCAGAATCTTCGGCTATTGAAATTTTTGTTGAGTCCACATAGATAAAGGCGAAATGGTAGTTCAAAGATGTACGGGCGCCGACTGTGGCCGCCCTTTTCAGGTGAATTCATATACTTCCAGATTGACAAAATCAATGTCGCCGGGAGTTATCAATTGTCCTCATTGCGGCAGGTCCTCGACAGGAAACCCCGACATGCTCTTTTACACGCATGCGCTTTCGCGTGAACAAGAGGCGGCGTTCGTCAATAGTCAAGCAAATAGCGCGTAGCTTTTTGCAATTGGCACTTCTTCCGGGCAGGCCAGGCAAATCTCTGATCGACAGCTACGACTGCTCACGTTCTGCATGTACGACTGGCTGGGGATCGCGTATGGAATGCCAGTATCGGCGCTACCTGACGTGCGCGGGCAGTAATTCTCGGACTCAGGGGTTTCCTTCTCGTCGGGCATTTCATGTCTTACGACGCGCATAGACATATCAAACTGCTTTCGATGCCGCGCAGCAGACGCGTTGCTTCATGAAGGCACCTTTATGGCGCGTGCGCGGTTTGCGATCCGGCCTGTTCGCATGCAGCTATCCTTGTTTGATGGTGTCGAGCAATTCGATGAGCCATTCATACTTCTGCCAGAACGATATATGCGTTGGATGTTGAACATCCTTGCGTACTTGTCCAGGCGCGCTGGAATTGCTGAATGTGTTGGTGATGCGTCGGGATTTTTTCGAACGTAAAAAAATCCCGCCAATCTGGGGCGGGATTACATTGCAGCTTTGCCGGTCGCATAAAGCATACTCCGTTCGCCCGTCGATATCTCGTCTGATCGTGTTGCCGCAACCCTTCCAGGGAAGAGTTGCGACGAGATAAGGATACGCTTTAAGGCATCAAGGTTTAACGAATGCCCGGCGCGGAAGTCGACGAGTCGCGGCGACCGTTACCGTACCGGCCGTAATCGGGTTGCGGGGCAGTGTACACGGGAGCGCTGTAGGAAGGAGTGCTGCTGTACGACTGCCTGCGGGCGCGCTCGTTTTCTGCTTCTATCTCGGCGTTGCGTCGAGCTACGTGGGCGTTTCCTCGATCCAGCCAGTCTTCCATCGTTTTGAACGCCGCCTCCAGGTCTGCATACCGTGCGTCCAGGCGCTTGCTGGCCGCCTGCACGAGTTGATTGTTGTATTGGGACGCAACATCGGCGACGCGACGCCAGCTTGCATCCGGCAAGCAGTTCGGAATTTTTTTCCTGGAGCAGGTATAGCGTGCCGTTCCGGCAACCACGGTCGCGATGTTCTGGAAGCCCTCAGCGGGAAGGCCGTTCGATTTCTTGATGTCGTAATCGTCGTCGCCCTCATGCTCCTCCGCCACGCGCACAAGGCAAGTCCGATAGGTAGTGAGTCGCTGGTTTGCCGCGTCAACGGCAGCAGGAGTCGTAGGAATACTGGTGTCCAAGGTGCCGCAAATTTCACGAAGGGTTTTTACCGACCTGGCCTTGTGCACCACATCATTGATCAAGGAGATATCCTGTTCGTCCAGAAAGGATTTGAATACGGCCGACGGGTTGGCTTCGACCGACTTTCGTACAGCCTGGTGCCTTTGGCTTACCTCGGCATCGCTGCGTGCGATGCGCCTGGCGGTATCGGAATGCACAGCCGGATAGTCTTTGAACTTTTCGGTATTCCTGCCGAGACAGCTTCGGCGCTTTTCCTGTTCCTTTTCCAAATTCTTCTGGAACGTTGCATTCAGCTCTACATCATCCGGAGTATTCGCTGCCAACATGGCGAATTCTTCCGGCGGGTACTTCAAATAGACCTCGTCACAGTTCTTGACGGCTTCATGATATTTGCCCGGGAGTCCCTGCGCGTCCGGCTCGTAACCTTTCAGATAATATCCCGCCGCTATCCATCCCTTGTTCCCTTCGCGTAGCCAGTAGATATTTTGGTAACCGGCATTGACCGCGCGCAGCGATGAGTTGTACGACAGATGGCACGACGTGTGGTGGCAGTAGATCAGCAGCGGCTTGTTCTTGTCGCCTTTGGACAGCTCGTCGAGTTTGGCGGCGTATCTTTCCTGTACCTTGGGATCGGTGGAAGTGGAGCCACCTTCGTCGACTTCATGCGCGCCCGGCAGTTCCTTGTCATCGCGCATCGCGGCGATCACCACCAGGTCCTTGCCGAACTTGTCCATCAGACACTTGGCTTCGCGTGCTGACACCGTGGTTGCGCCTGACAGCTTTTGCGGCATGTTCTTGCGACCTTCGTGGAAGCCGCCCGCGTGCGATTCGTCGCCGGGCGTCTGCGGGTCGGTTCCGGGGCTGCAGGCTTTTTCGACCGCTTTAATGTTCGGCTTCGCCGCTGCCGGAGCGGACCAGCCAAGGCTGAAGCCGAGAAGGAGTGATACTGTTAAACATGCGGTGGTATGGGTTCTCATGGCGTGCGTGGATTGAGTAGCAAAATTGGCGGATGGACGTGATTTTAGGACTAATTCGCGGTTGCAAAGGTTGCAGAAATACAATAGATCACATGCTCTGGCAATATTTAACGTGCCGGCGAATCAAAGAGGGTTTGGTTCGCTAACCCGCGACACCTTGCTCGCTGACCGGCGCACCCGGACGCAATGATGGAAATGCAATCCACTGCCTTTTATATCGGAGGAATTGATAGTGACAACATTCATGAAAATCACGCTTTATACGGATACCGATGGGCGCGCGAAATTTCGCGAGGACGAAATTGCGCTGTCCGAGGGTTCGCCGCAGGCCATGCTATCTGCGCTTTATCCTTCCGGCGGATTTCAGCTGCGCCACAGTCCGGTCGGTTTCCGCAGCCAGTTTCATTGCACCACAACCGCGCAATGGCTTTTCGTGCTGAAAGGGCAGATGGAAATCGGTTTGCAGGACGGCAGTTCGCGCATCTTCAGTCCGGGCGATCATTTTTATTCCGCCGACTTGCTGCCCGACGGTGCAGTATTCGATCCTGCCGTGCATGGACACTGGAGCCGGCAACTGGGGAATGATCCGCTGGTGACCGTATTTGTCCGTGGATAGCGTTGTTTCGCTTTTCTGTCGAATGACCGCTGCGTGCAGGAGCGCCATGAGGGTTGCTAAATCGCGAATCCGGTGCATTGAAGTCGGATTTTTACCGATGCATTTGATTGATCCGGGCGCAGGAACAAATTGCGGCATTCGGCGACAATCCAGTCTCCGTGCAAAGGAATCCGAATGAAGAAAATACCGCTGAACGCCGGCCCGACCAGCACCCCTAGAACAAGTCCCGCAAGAATGAAAAAACGCTTTGCCGTGCCGGCCACGCTCATGGGCCTTGCCGGGCTGACGCTCGCCGCGGCATCGATCGCGGAGCCGCTGCCGTTGTGGGAAGTCGGGGCCGGTGTCGGCCTCATCAGTCTGCCCGATTATCGCGGCTCGGATGAAACATCGACCTATCTTGTGCCCACGCCTTATTTCGTCTACCGCGGTGAACACCTGAAGGCGGACCGCAGCGGCTTGCGTGCCGAACTGTTCGACAGCGACCGGATCGAAGTCAATCTCAGTCTGAATGCGACGCTGCCGGTGCGCAGCAAGAACAATCTGGCGCGACGCGGCATGCCGGATCTGAAGCCGACAGTCGAACTCGGTGGCAATGTCGGCCTCACTTTGTGGAACTCGGCGGATTCCAGGATGAAACTGGACTTCCGAGCGCCGCTGCGGACGGCAATCACGATTGAATCGTCGCCGAACCAGATCGGCTGGCTGTTTGCGCCAAGCCTCAATCTCGATATTGCAGACCCGGCCGGATTTTCCGGCTGGCGGATGGGCATGCTGGCGGGACCGCTGTTCAACAGCCGCAAATATAACGACCATTTTTATTCGGTCGATCCGAATCAGGCACTGCCTGGCCGGCCCGCCTATCAGGCCGGCGGCGGTTACTCCGGCTCGCAGTTCACGATGGCCTTGTCCAAGCGATACCGGCGCCACTGGGTCGGCGGTTTCCTGCGCTACGACACGCTGGCCGGCGCCGTATTCGATGACAGCCCGCTGGTGCGTGACGGCGACGCTCTTTCGGCCGGCGTGGCGGTCACCTGGATCTTCGGTGAGTCGTCGCAGATGGTTGAAAGCACCGACCGGTAAGGATTTCGTGGCCGACTGAAATACAATTTACCTTCCCTGGACGGGCGCTGCATTGACAATGTCCGAGAATAACTTTATCGCCGCCGCGATCGTCAGC
>JAKFFO010000078.1:0-36212 GCA_036675035.1 Oxalobacteraceae bacterium | reverse complement strand
CGTCAAGGTCAATCCCGGTCTCGATACCCAGTCCCTGCATCAGGAACAGCACATCCTCGGTCGACACATTGCCGGTCGCACCTTTCGCATACGGGCAACCGCCCAGTCCAGCCACCGACGAATGGAAAATCGACACGCCGACTTCCATGCCTGCATACACGTTGGCCACCGCCTGCCCGTAGGTATCGTGGAAATGGCCGGCCAACCGGTCGATCGGAAAATCCTTTGCTACCCGCTGCATCACGGTGTGCACCTTGCGCGGCGTGGCGACGCCTATCGTATCGGCGATATCGATTTCGTCGCAACCGAGATCGCGCAGGCGCTGCACTACATCCGCCACGCTCTCCGGCGATACCTCGCCCTGGTACGGGCAACCGAATGCGCAACTGACCGCAGCGCGCAGCCGCAGCCCGTGTTGCTTGGTCGCTTGTGCGACATCGCGGAAACGTTCGATCGATTCGGCGATCGAGCAATTGATATTCTTGTGTGAAAACGCTTCGGATGCGGAGCCGAAAATCACGATCTCATCGGCCTTTGCCGCAAGCGCCGGCTCGAAGCCTTTCATGTTCGGTACCAGCGCGGAATAAATGACGCCTGGCTTTCGTGCAATGCCGGCCATTACTTCTGCGGAAGTCGCCATCTGCGGCACCCATTTCGGCGACACGAACGATGCCGCTTCGATATTGGCGAAACCGGCCTGCGTCAGGCGATCGACCAGCGCGATCTTGATGTCCGCGCCGATGGTTTCCTTTTCGTTTTGCAATCCGTCGCGCGGACCGACTTCCACGATCTTTACGTGTTTCGGCAAATCGTTTGAAATTCTCATGTCAGTATCCTCTCGTGCGATCGACGACACCGGCGATCGGTTCACCCCGCTCCAGTGCCCGGATTTTTCCGGCGATCTGGCGCACGCTGTCGCCGCGTAGCGTCATTGCCGCAACATGCGGCGTGATCGTGATCCGCGGTTCCTGCCAGAAAGGATGCGCGGGAGGCAGCGGCTCTTCCCGGAACACATCCAGCGTTGCCGCTGCAATATGTCCATTCTGCACCAGCTTCAGCAAATCTTCTTCGACCAGATGCGCGCCGCGCGCGACGTTGATCAGATAGGCTCCCTTCGGCAGCTTCGAGAGCACAACCTCGTTCAACAGGCCGGCGGTTTCCGCAGTCAGCGGCAACACGCACACCAGCACCCGCGATACGCGCAGGAACTCATCCAGCCCGACCGGCCCTGCATAACAGCGCACGCCCGGCACTTCCTTCTTGGTCCGGCTCCAGCCGTTGATCGGAAAGCCGAACTGCGCCAGCGCCTGTGCGATTTGCGTACCCAGCACGCCCAGGCCGAGGATGCCGACCGCAAAATTTTTCTTGTCGTGCGGCTTGAGGAAACGCCATTGTCCGGCGCGCGCCTGCATGTCGAATTCATTCAGGCGGCGATAGTAGCGAAGCACTGCATGCGTTACATACTCCGCCATCTGCACGCCCATGCCGGCATCGTCCAGCCGCACGATTGCCAGGTCTTTCGGGATCGCAGCGCCGAATTCCAGTATGGCATCGACGCCGGCGCCGACATTGAATACCGCTTTCAAATCGGCGCGCTGCTGCAGCATCGCAAGCGGCGGCTTCCAGACGATCGCGTAGTCGGCGGCGTCGTTGTCGCCTTCCTGCCACGCGCGCACTTGCGCCTGAGGGAATTCACGGAGAATTTCGGCAATCCAGGGGTCGGGGCTGCTGCCGGTGGTATGGATCAGGATTCGCATGGGCTGCTCATTAAGCCATTGACGTTAATTAATAATCGGGTTTGAAGTAGTTGATCTTTCGACCCCCATCCCAGCCTTCCCCCTGCCTAGGGGAAGGAGCCAAATTCCCTCCCCCGGGCAGGGATAAGCAAGGGGTTTCGCAATGCATGCATTGCGCCTTGCGCATCCGAGCCGCATGCATGCGGCGAGGTGGGGTGCGGTTAGGGGCGAAGCAGGGAATTCGAGCAGCATGCTGCTCGCCTGCGTAGCGGTATCCGCATGCAAGCGGATACGCGCACTGCAAGTGGGGGTCGAATGGTTGAACACGTTTAACGGCTCTTCGGCAGGAAGAACCTCAATCCGGCTTAAACACCAGCAACTGCGCACCTTCTACCACCTGGTCGCCAACCGCATACAACACGTCCTCGACCACGCCGTTGGCCGGCGCTGCAATCGTGTGTTCCATTTTCATTGCTTCCATGATCAATAGCGACGCGCCTTTTGCGACGGCCGCACCATTGGCAACCGAGACCGCGACGATCTTGCCCGGCATCGGCGCGGTCAGGCGGCCACCTTCGGCTTCCGCTTCGCCGGCATGCGCCAACGGGTCGGTATAAGGCAACACATGATGCGTGCCACCGACAAACACATGAAAGACGTCGCCATCGCGCACCACGTTGCCATGCACGGTTTCATCATCAAGCCTGATCATCAGGCCATCGGCATCACGCCTGATGATGGTCATCTTCGACGCTGCATCGCGATAATCGATCGTCCAGCCGCCCGGCACATAAGCCACCTGTACCGGATAGGCGTTTTCGTCATCGGCAAAATCGAGTTGGCGCTGCAGCGTGCCGTTCATGCGCCAGCCGCCGGCATCGGCCCACGGGTCGTTCGATGGTGTCCTGCTCCGCTCCGAATCGAGCAACGCCGCGGCTGCCATTGCCAGCACCTCAAGTGAAACCGGTTCCCGGGCCGGAAACAACTCATCCTGATTGCGCTCAATCAGGCCGGTGTCCAGGTCTGCGCTCGCGAACGGGTTGCTTTCGATCAGGCGCTTGAGAAAAGCGGTGTTGCTGGCAAGTCCGACGATCTCGTATTCGGACAGCGCCTGCGACATGCGTATCAGCGCGGCTTGCCGGTCCTTGCCCCATACGATCAGCTTCGCGATCATCGGATCGTAGAACGGCGAAATCGCATCGCCTTCGCGCACACCGGAGTCGATTCTCACCGCGGCGCGTGCGACGCTGACTTCACCCTCTCCCTCGCCCTTTAAGGGAGAGGGTAAGAAGGTCGATGAACGACCCACCCCAAACTCCACCCCCTCCGGCACCCGCAAATGCCGCAACGTCCCGATCGACGGCAGAAATCCCTTCTCCGGATTCTCTGCATAAATCCGTGCCTCGATCGCATGGCCATTGATTGCAAGCTGCTCCTGCGCCATCGGCAACGGCTCGCCTGACGCCACGCGCAACTGCCACTCGACCAGATCGGTGCCGGTAATCATTTCCGTCACCGGATGCTCGACCTGCAGCCGCGTATTCATTTCCATGAAATAGAACGACCCGTCCTGGTTTGCGATGAACTCGACGGTGCCCGCGCCGACATAACCGACCGCCCTGGCCGCAGCCACGGCCGCATCGCCCATTGCCTTGCGCCGCTGCTCGGTCATGCCGGGCGCCGGCGCCTCTTCCAGCACCTTTTGATGCCGGCGCTGTACTGAACAATCGCGCTCGAACAGGTAGACGCAATTGCCTTGCGTATCGGCGAATACCTGGATTTCGATATGGCGCGGCCGCGTCAGGTATTTTTCGACCAGCACCTTGTCGTCGCCGAAACTGCTGATTGCTTCACGCTTGCACGATGCGAGCGCAGCCTTGAAGTCCGCGGATTTATCGACGATGCGCATGCCCTTGCCGCCGCCGCCGGCACTGGCTTTCAGCAATACCGGATAGCCGATCCTATCCGCCTGTTCATTCAGGAAATCGGCATCCTGATTGTCGCCGTGATAGCCGGGCACCAGCGGCACGCCGGCTTTTTCCATCAGCGCCTTCGCCGCGGATTTCGATCCCATCGCACGAATCGCCGATGCAGGCGGGCCGATGAAGATCAAGCCGGCCTTCGCGCAGGCGTCGGCAAAGTCGGCGTTCTCCGACAGGAATCCGTATCCAGGATGAATTGCCTGCGCGCCGGCCGACAAGGCTACCTTGATGATCCGGTCACCGCACAGGTAGCTTTCCTTGGCCGGTGCCGGCCCAATCAATACCGCTTCATCGCATACGGCAACATGCTTTGCGCCGGCATCCGCTTCCGAATACACCGCGACGCTTTTGACGCCGAGTCGATGTGCGGTAGCGGCAACGCGGCAAGCGATTTCGCCGCGATTGGCAATCAGGATTTTGGTGAACACGTGTGCTCCTTGTAAGTTGGGTCTGGCCTTGCGGTTTTTCCTTCCTCCCGAAAGCGGAGGATTACCCAAAAATTCACGGGTGCTTTGGCTCTCCTCTCCCGCGCGCGGTAGAGGGGCTGGGGGTGAGGGGGTTCGCAATAGCCGCCTGTCTTGGCAATCACCCTCATCCCCGACCCTTCTCCCGCTTGCGGGAGAAGGGAGCAAGACGTAGAGCCGACTTGTGGGTAAACATAAGCTCCTGAAAGGAAGAACTATCGTTACTCAATCACCGCACTTCGCTGCTTCCATCGTATGCCGCGCATGCAGCCCGAGCTTGGCCAGCAGCGCCTGGTCCTCGTCCACTTCCGGATTGCCGGTAGTCAGCAGTTTGTCGCCATAGAAAATCGAATTGGCGCCGGCGAGGAAGCACATCGCCTGTACTGCCTCGCCCATTTGGCGCCGCCCGGCCGACAGGCGCACGCGCGCTTTCGGCATCGTGATGCGCGCGACCGCGATGGTGCGCACGAATTCGAGCGGATCGAGCGGGTCGAGCCCGTGCAATGGCGTACCCTCTACCTGCACCAGGTGATTGACCGGTACCGATTCCGGATACGGCTCCATGTTGGCAAGCTGCGCGATCAGTCCGGCGCGCTGCAGCCGCGATTCTCCCATGCCGACGATGCCGCCGCAGCACACCTTGATGCCGGCGCCACGCACGCGTCCGAGCGTGTCGAGCCGGTTTTGGTAATCACGGGTGGTGATGATATTTTCGTAAAACTCCGGCGCGGTATCCAGATTGTGATTGTAGTAATCCAGTCCCGCATCCTTCAGCCGTTCCGCCTGGCCCTCGCCGAGCATGCCGAGCGTGGCACAGGTTTCCATGCCGAGCGCCTTGACTTCGCGCACCATTTCCTCGACATGCTCGAGGTCGCGGTCCTTCGGCTCGCGCCATGCCGCACCCATGCAGAAGCGGGTCGCGCCGGCCGCCTTGGCCTCGCGCGCCGCGTGCAGCACGGTGTCGAGCGGCAGGATTTTTTGCGCGGTCACGCCGGTGTCGTAGCGCGCCGCCTGCGGGCAGTAGCCGCAGTCTTCCGGGCAGCCGCCGGTCTTGATCGACAACAGCGTGGCCAGTTCGACTTCGCCGGCATCGAAATTCTCGCGATGAACTTGTTGCGCGCGGTATAGCAAATCATTGAACGGCAACTCGAACAGTGCGGCCACGTCGGCGACCGGCCACGCATTGGCCGCGGGCGTCGCGGCGGAAGTTTTCTTGGCGGCCGGAAAAAACGAAACAGGTTGGGACGACATAAACAGTTTTCCTTCTTATATCAAGTTGAAACAGGACGTGCTCCGGGCCAGCCCGGCAGGCACGAAAAATCGAGATAATCCGCGGCAGCAACTGGGGACGGCACCGGCAGCCACGGTACTGCGCCTATCAGTGGCGCCTGCAGCCGCTCCGACAGCGCCGCGATATTGGCTTCGCCGTATGGCATTTCGGGAATTACGCCGTTGACTACCCATCCGGCCAGCGTCAATCCGCGTGCCGCGATCGCTTCAGCGGTCAACAGCGCATGATTCAGACATCCGAGTCGCAGGCCGATCACCAGGATGACCGGCAACCCGAGTTGCTGCGCCAGATCCGCGGTATCGAAATTATCCGACAGCGGTACCCGGAATCCGCCGACGCCTTCAACCACGACCGCATCGGCGGCCGCGACGACCTGATCGTAGCAGCTGCGGATGTGCCGAGCATCAATTGTGACGTTTTCAAGTTCGGCAGCGATGTGCGGCGCCGCTGCCTCGCGCAGCAGATACGGTGTGGTCAGCGACTGCGGCAAGGCAAGGCTGGCAGACGCGGCCAGACTCGCGACATCGTCGTTATGCGGGACACCGTTGCGCATCGTTGTGCCTGCAGCCACCGGCTTCATGCCGGCCGCGCGCAAGCCGCGATGCGACAGGACTTCCAGCAATGCGGAAGAAATCAGCGTCTTGCCGACTTCGGTATCGGTGCCGGTCACAAAATAAGAACACATTGCAGTCATGTCATGCCTCCTCCGGTACTGGTTCAAGCTGGGTCAGCGCGGCAACAAGCTGCGCCACGTCATCGACAGTATGCGCCGCCGACAGGGTGATGCGCAGCCGTGCGGTTCCTTTGGGGACGGTCGGCGGCCTGATCGCCGGCACCCAGAATCCTTGGTCATATAGCGCTGCAGCTACCGCCAACGCATCGCTGTTGCGACCGATCACGACTGGCTGGATCGGCGTATCCGATTTGAGGCGTTGCCAGCGCTGCAACTGCAGTGTGCACTTGAAATGCCGGCGCAACATTTGCAGATGCTCACGTCGCGCCGCGCCGTCGGCGCCTTCAATAATATCCAGGCTGGCCAGCAATGCGTGCGCCAATGCCGGCGACGCCGCCGTGGTGTAGATATAGGACCGCGCGCGCTGCACCAGCCATTCGATGACGGTTGCATGCGCGGCGACGAATGCGCCGCTGACGCCGGCCGCCTTGCCCAGCGTTCCCATGTAGATCAGGTACGGCGAGCGCAGATTGAAATGCTCCAGCACGCCGCGCCCGTGCGCGCCGAGCACGCCGAAGCCGTGCGCATCATCGACCATCAGCCACGCGCCATATTGTTCGCACAGCGCAAGCAATTGCCGCAACGGCGCTATTTCGCCATCCATGCTGAAAACGCTGTCGGTTACCACCAGCTTCGTCTTCGCGGTGCTCGCGGCAAGCATGTGCTCCAGTGCATCGATATCGCCGTGCGGATACACCTGCACTGCGGCACGCGACAAACGCGTGCCGTCGATCAGCGATGCGTGGTTCAGCGATTCGGAAAATATCGCGGAATCCTGATCCGTCAGTGCCGTCAAGACCGCGAGATTGGCCATGTATCCGGTGCTGAAATACAGTGCCTGCGCGGACTCCAGATGCGGCGCAATGAAATCGGCAAGGCGTTCTTCGAGCAGCGCGTGCGCGCGCGAGTGGCCGCTGATCAGATGCGACGCGCCGCTGCCGGCGCCGTAGCGAGCGGCACCGTCGCGCAGCGCTTCCACCACGGCTGGATGCGCGGCCAGGCCGAGATAATCGTTGCTGCAAAATGCCAGCATGGGCCGGCCGTCAATTTTCAGCCTCGGTGCACACGGCGTATCGGTCGTGCGCCGGCGGCGGCGCAGATTCTGCGCGTCCAGCGACTGCAGTTCACGATCGAGCGCGTCGAGCAATTTCATCGTCAGCCCCCGATCACTTGTTCGAATACCGCTTGCGTACGCCGCGCAAGTCCGTCGATTTCCTCGTCATCGAGTACATACGGCGGCATCAGGTACACCGTGCGGCCGATCGGCCTTGCCAGCAGCTCATGTTCCAGCGCAGTCGTGAAGAAGCGGCGCGAGAAGGTGCCGGCCTGCACCGGATCGTCGATGGCGGCGTCGAATGCCCAGATCATGCCGCGCCGGCGGAAATGCCGTACGCGCAGATGCGTGGCAAGCGGCGCAAGTGCGGTGGTCAGCTTTTCTGCCAGAACGCGGTTGCGATTGATCACATCGTCTTCATCGAAAATCGCCAGCGTCGCGAGCGCGGCGCGGCAGGCCAGCGGATTGCCGGTGTACGAATGCGAATGCAGGAAGCCGCGAGTGACGTCTTCATGATAGAACGCATCGTAGATCGCGTCGCGCGTCATCACCAGCGACAACGGCAGGTAACCGCCGCTGATGCCTTTCGACAGGCACAGGAAATCGGGCCACACGGTCGCGCCACGGTATTCGGCCTGCTCGCACGCGAAGAAGGTGCCGGTGCGACCGCAGCCGACCGCGATTTCATCGGCGATCAGATGCACCTGGTAGCGATCGCACAATGCGCGCACTTCAGTCAGGTATACCGGATCGTGCATCGCCATGCCGGTCGCGCATTGCACCAGCGGTTCGATGATCACCGCGGCAATGTGGTCGGCGCGTTCCTGCAGCAGTGCTTCCAGTTCTTTCGCGGCGCGGCGGGCGACGTCTGCCGGCGATTCGCCTTGTTGCGCATGACGCGCATCGGGCGATGCGACCACGTGCGAGCGCTGCAGCAGCGGGCCGTAAGCATCGCGAAACAGTTGCACATCCGTTACGGCCAGCGCACCGATGGTTTCGCCGTGATAACTGCCCTTCAGGCAAACGAATTCCTGCTTGCCGGTCCGGCCGCTGTTGCGCCACGCATGAAAACTCATCTTGAGCGCGATCTCGACTGCCGATGCGCCGTCGGATGCGTAGAAACAATGGCCGAGCACATGGCCGGTGCGCGCGGCCAGCTTTTCCGAGAGCTGAATGACGGGTTCATGGGTGAAGCCGGCCAGCATTGCATGCTCCAGCCGATCCAGCTGGTCTTTCAATGCCGCATTGATGCGCGGATTCGCATGGCCGAACAGATTGACCCACCAGGAACTGATCGCATCAAGGTAGCGCTTGCCGTCGCTGTCGTACAGCCACACGCCGCGGCCATGGCTAACCGGAATCAGCGGCACGGTTTCATGATGCTGCATCTGGGTGCACGGATGCCAAACGCTTTTCAGGCTGCGCGCGACCCAGTCGGTTTGTTTGCTTGAATCCAAAACTGCTCCCAATATTCTGAACGGACGTTACTCGCTATGCTCCCCTCGCCCGCTTGCGGGAGATGGGTCGGGGGAGAGGGCGCGCTGCGCCGCCAAGCGAATCGCTTCCAATACGCTTTCGGTTTGCTGCATCACTTCATCATTCCAGAACCGCAGCACAATGTATCCCTGCTCTTGCAACCACGCATCTCTGCGTTCGTCATATCCCGCATTTTCCTGATGCTGCCCACCATCTCCTTCGACAATCAGCCGGGATTCGTGACAAACAAAATCGACGATGTAATGACCAATCGGCTTTTGTCTCTTGAATTTCATGCCCATGAAACGATGTGCTCGCAAGTAGTACCACAGGCGTTGCTCCGCTTCGGTTTGCTCGCTTCTGAGCG
The DNA here is from genome assembly GCA_036675035.1 of Oxalobacteraceae bacterium. Lineage (GTDB taxonomy): Bacteria > Pseudomonadota > Gammaproteobacteria > Burkholderiales > Burkholderiaceae_D > MESE01. The sequence continues at coordinate 27,109 of JAKFFO010000078.1, read as the reverse complement.
TCTTGGCACGTTCAAGCAGGTCCATTACCCTCTCCCCCGGCCCCTCTCCCGCGCGCGGGAGAGGGGTGGACTATAAAGTCACCCCAACCAAGACGGCTTGCGCTTCTCCAGAAACGACTTCACGCCCTCGCGCCCTTCGTCCGACGCACGGATATCGGCAATCCGTTCCACCGTATCGCCAACCAGGTCGTCGTTCAACGCCATTCCGGCCACGTCGTGCACCAGCCGCTTCGCTTCCTTCACCGCATGCGGGCTGGCCACAACCAGCGCATTGACGATCTGCGTGATTTTTTCATCGAGCGCATCGACAGCCGTTACCTCGTGCACAAAGCCGATCCGCATCGCCTCCTGCGCGGAAAATCTTTCAGCGGTCAAAAAATACCGGCGCGCGGCATTTTCGCCCAACGCGCGAATCACGTAAGGCGAGATTGTCGCAGGTATCAAACCGAGCTTGACCTCGGACAGACAAAAATTCACCGTTTCAGCCGCCACCGCGATATCGCACGCGGCAACCAATCCCATGCCGCCGGCATAGCAGTCGCCCTGCACGCGCGCCACCACCGGCTTCGGGCAACGATGAATCGTGCGCAGCATCTCGGCCAGTTGCGCCGCATCGGCCAGGTTTTCAGCGCGCGTATAGCCGGCCATTTTCTTCATCCAGTTCAGGTCCGCGCCGGCGCAGAATGCGGGGCCGCGTGCCGCCAGCACGATTGCGCGGATGCCGTCCTCCGCACCCAGCGCACGGAACGCGCCGATGATTTCCGCAATCGCGGTTTCATTGAACGCGTTGCGCACATCGGGGCGGTTCAGGATCACGCTGCCGACATAGCCCTGGCGGGTCACTTCAAGCGTTTGAAAATTCACGATCATCCTTCGCTCTCAAAATACATCGGTCACATCCGGAACACACCGAACTTCGTTTCCGCGATCGGCGCGTTCAGTGCCGCGCTCAAACCCAGCCCCAATACCATCCGCGTATCGGCCGGATCGATCACGCCGTCATCCCACAGCCGTGCGCTGGCAAAATAGGGGTGGCCCTGATGTTCGTACTGATCCTTGATCGGCTGCTTGAACGCGTCTTCCTCTTCCTTGCTCCACGCGCCGCCCTTGCGTTCGATACCGTCGCGCTTGACGGTCGCCAGCACGCTTGCCGCCTGGTCGCCGCCCATCACCGAAATGCGCGCGTTCGGCCACATCCACAGGAACCGCGGAGAGAATGCGCGGCCGCACATGCCGTAGTTGCCGGCGCCAAAACTGCCGCCGATGATGACGGTAAATTTCGGCACTGCCGCAGTCGACACCGCGGTCACCATTTTGGCGCCGTTGCGTGCGATGCCTTCGTTTTCATACTTGCGTCCGACCATGAATCCGGTGATGTTCTGCAGGAACACCAGCGGGATCTTGCGCTGGCAACACAGTTCGATGAAATGCGTTCCCTTCAATGCCGATTCGGAAAACAGGATACCGTTGTTGGCGATGATGCCGACCGGCATCCCGAAAATATGTGCGAAACCGCATACCAGCGTGGTGCCGTAGCGCGCCTTGAATTCATCGAACTGGCTGCCATCGACGATGCGCGCAATTACTTCATGCACATCGAACGGCTTGCGCGTATCGACCGGGATCACGCCGTACAGTTCCTGCGCCGGATAGTTCGGCTCGACCGGCTCGCGCAGCACCAGTTCATGCGATTTTTTCCGATTGAGATTGCCGACGATGCTGCGTGCCAGCGACAGCGCATGCATGTCGTTTTGCGCCAGGTGATCGACCACGCCGGACAGCCGGGTATGCACATCGCCGCCGCCCAGATCCTCGGCGGTGACCACTTCTCCGGTGGCTGCCTTGACCAGCGGCGGGCCGCCCAGAAAAATCGTTCCCTGGTCCTTGACGATGATCGACTCGTCGCTCATCGCGGGTACATACGCGCCGCCGGCGGTACACGAGCCCATCACCACCGCGATTTGCGGAATGCCTTTTGCCGACAGGTTGGCCTGGTTGTAAAAAATGCGGCCGAAGTGATCGCGGTCCGGAAATACATCGTCCTGGTTCGGCAGGTTCGCGCCGCCGCTGTCGACCAGGTAAATGCATGGCAGGTTGTTCTGCTCGGCGATTTCCTGCGCACGCAAATGCTTCTTTACCGTCATCGGGTAATAAGTGCCGCCCTTGACCGTCGCATCGTTGCACACGATCACGCATTCCTGGCCGGCGACGCGGCCGATGCCGGTGATGATGCCGGCCGACGGCGCCGCACTGGTTCCATGATGGTCCTTGTACATCTCGTACGCGGCCAGTTGTGAAAATTCAAGGAACGGCGTACCAGGATCGAGCAGCGTCTGCACCCGGTCGCGCGGCAGCAGCTTGCCGCGTGCGGAGTGCTTTTTGCGTGCATCGTCGCCGCCACCGAGTGCAATCTTCGCGACTTTCGCTTTCAGGTCATCCACTACCGCCTGCATCGCGGCGGCATTGGCCTTGAACTCGTCGGAACGGCTGTTCAATTTCGAATCGAGAATTGTCATTGTTTTTTATCTTCCGGAAAACTGCCATCCAAATACAACCACTGCCCGGCTTCGCGTACGAACCGGCTCGCTTCATGCAATCGCTGCGCGCGGCCGCCACTCTTGCTGCGCGCCACAAATTCGACGCTTGCTTCATTATCTGTTGTCACCGCATGCCTCCTGATTTCGAGCCCGAGCCATCTGATCGAAGCATCATGGTGCAATTCGGATAGCGCCGGGCGCGTGCGCGGATGCCATGTCCGATACACATAATCCATCAAACCCAGCGCATATGCGCTGTAACGCGAACGCATCAATTGTTCCGCAGTATCGGGCAAGGCACCGCCGTGGAAGCGCCCGCAGCAGGCGGCATAGTTGCCGCCACCGCAAGGGCAGGCCGAAATCTGCGCGGAATTCGCCGCCGCCATCACTGCACCAGTTCCGGCAGCGCCGCCATATCGGTGAATATCCGCGTCGCGCCGGCTTCGAGCAATGCATCGGCACTGGTGCGCTCCGCATAGCCGAATACCGTCATCCCTGCCGCAACACCCGCCGCAACACCGATCGGCGTATCTTCGACGACCGCACAGCGCGCCGGCGCCATGCCCATCGTTTTGGCTGCAAGCAGATACACGTCCGGCGCCGGCTTGCTACGCGCGACTTCCATGCCGCTGAACATGTTTTGTTCAAACCATGGCAGCAAGCCGGTGCGGCCGAGCGTGATATGCATCTTAGCGCGCTCGGCACCGGATGCGACGCAGAATGGAATCCGCAGCCGCGCCAGTTCTTCTACCGCACGCCGCGCTCCGCGCACCGGCTCGACCGCAGCCTTCAGGCGAACATCGCGCCGCTCCATGAAGCATGCGTAAAAATCGCTTGCCAGCGGCTTGCCGAGGCGCGACTCGATCAACTTCAGTTCATCGAGAAACGAACGTCCGACAAATGTGTGGATGGTCTCTTCCAGCGAGATCGGCCAACCGAGCTCGTTCAGCATGTCCATCAGCACACCGCAGGTAATCGGTTCACTGTCGACCAGCACACCGTCGCAATCGAACGCAACCAGATCGAAACGTGCCATCAGGGCTTTTTCGCCTTTTCCGCCACCGGCGCGCCTGTCTTCTTCCATGCGGTGAATCCGCCCTCGATATCGGCCACCGGTGCCAATCCCATGTCCTGCACCGTCTTCGTGGTCAGCGCACTGCGCCAGCCGGCGGCGCAAAAGAATATGAATTCCTTGTTCTCGCCGAATACCGGCTTGAAGTACGGCGAATCGGGATCGACCCAGAATTCGATCATCCCGCGAGGTGCATGAAATGCGCCGGGAATGACGCCTTCGCGCTCCAGCTCGCGCACATCGCGGATATCGACGAATTGCACATTCGGATCGGCAAGCTTGGCCTGCGCTTGCTCGACCGAATAGGTCTTGATCTGCGCGCCCGCTTCATCGATCAGCGCCTTGTAACCTTTTTTTATCGGCATGGCCGGTTCTCCTTTCAAATCAGATCTTGCCGGTTTTCAAAAACGCTTCCATTTGATCGAAGCGGTCAAATCCCCAGAACGATTCTCCGTCAACCACCATGAACGGCGCGCCGAACACGCCGCGTTTCATCGCCTGGTCGACCTCGGCCCGCAATTGGTCCTTGATCGCAGCGCTGTTGATTCCTTCGGTAAGCGCCGCGGTATCGATCCCGATGCCAGCCGCCAGCTGCGTCACTGCGGTCGATTCACTGATATTGATCCCGTCAACGAAATACGCATGGAAGGCGGCCTTCGCAAATTCGATCGCCTTTGCATCGCCAAGCGCCGTCCGTATCCAGAGCATCGCGCGCGCCGCACCCTGGGTCGCGATCGGAAGCACTGACGGCTTTGCATACGGAATCCGATGGAAGCGTGCGGTGCGCTCCATGTCGTGCAGCGAATAGTCGCCCTTGATCGGAACCAGCGGCAGCGGCGCCATGCCGGTCGCCTTGAATACGACGCCGAGCAATACCGGATGCCAGTTGACCGCGCGCCCGTACTTCTGCGCCAGTTCATCGATTCGCGTCGATGCAAAATAGCCATAGGGCGATGAGAAATCGAAATAGAAATCAATGCTGCCTGCCATGATGCCTCCGCCAAGTGCCTGTGATGCGACTGAGATCAAGCGAGTGCCCGCCCGATCAGAATTTTTTGAATATCGCTGGTGCCTTCATAAATCTGGCACACGCGCACGTCGCGATAGATCCGCTCCACCGGAAAATCGCTGACATAGCCGTAACCGCCATGTATCTGGATTGCATCGGAACATACGCGCTCGGCCATTTCGCTGGCAAACAGCTTTGCCATCGCCGCTTCTTTCAGGCACGGCCTGCCTGCATCCTTCATGCTCGCCGCGTGCAATATCAGCTGGCGCGCCGCTTCGATCTGCGTCGCCATGTCGGCCAGCCTGAACTGCACCGCCTGATGCTCGAACAGGGTCTGGCCGAAACTGGTGCGTTCTTTCGCATAGGCCAGCGCCGCTTCGAATGCCGCGCGTGCCATGCCGACCGCCTGCGACGCGATGCCGATGCGACCGCCTTCCAGTCCCGACAATGCGATCCTGTATCCCTGTCCTTCGTCGCCGATCAGGTTTTCCGCCGGAATGCGGCAATTCTCGAACAGGATTTGCGCGGTATCCGATGAATGCTGGCCCAGCTTGTCTTCCAGCCTCGCAACGATATAGCCCGGCGTATCGGTCGGCACCCAGAATGCGCTGATGCCGCGCTTGCCTGCCTCCCTGTCGGTCACCGCCATCACGATCGCGACATCGGCGTATTTGCCGCTGGTAATGAATTGCTTGACGCCGTTCAATACGTAATGATCGCCGTCGCGGGTTGCGGTGGTGCGCAGCGTCGATGCATCGCTGCCCGCATGCGGCTCGGTCAGGCAGAATGCGCCGAGCATCTTGCCTTGTGCCAGCGGCCGCAGCCATTGCTCTTTTTGCGCGGCATTCGCATACATCATCGCGATGCTGCAGACCGGGCAGTTGTTGACTGAAATGACGGTGGAAGTGCCGCCATCGCCGGCCGCAATTTCTTCCAGCACCAGCGCCAGCGCTACATAGTCGAGTCCGGCGCCGCCCAGCTCTTCCGGCACCGCCACACCGTAGGCGCCGAGCGCGGCAAGCTCTTTCAATTCCTGCTGCGGAAAATGATGTTCCCTGTCCCAGCGCGCCGCGTTGGGCGCGAGCCGCTGCTGCGAGAATGTGCGTATCGCATCGCGGATCATTTCGTGTTGTTCGGACAGGACCATGAGTGTTTTCGATTTGTCGTTCTTTGAAAATCGCAAAATGATCGAGATCATTTTGCGGGATGCGGAAATTGAGGGGCGCAGTCGCATGCAAATGCCTACCGGATTGATCTTACACAGAAGTCGGTAACTTAGACGACAGTTCGGCGGCCTCGTCCCCTCCCCTTCAAGGGAGGGTTAGGGTGGGGATGGGTTAAGCTCGCAGCATATAACCCATCCCCATCCCGACCGAGGAGATTGCGCTTGCAAGCGCAATCCGTTACGCAGGCGAGGCGCAATGCCCCTCGAATTCCTTGCTCCACCCCCTTGAAGGGGAAGGAGTAACCGTCATGCGACCGTCGTCTTAATATCTGATTTCTATGTAGTTGAACCTCCCGTACCAAATCGCTTTTGAAAATATTGACGCTTTCCACCCTCTCTCTAACCCTCACTCAGAAGGGGGAAGGTTGGAATGGGGGTGCGGCTTGAACAGTCACTTCGATCGTAATGAATGCCGCCACTCACCAAGACAACGCCTTCCCCTCCTGATTCCAGTACGTGCCGCTGTCCTTGATGCTCAGCGCATCGATCACCCGCAGCATGCCGCCGACGCTTTCCTCGACCGAAATCGACGCATTCGGTCCGCCCATGTCGGTACGCACCCAACCCGGATGAACCACCACCATGGTCGCCTTCGGATAATCGAACGAAGCCGCCTTGACCGCCATGTTCAACGCCGCCTTGGAGGTTCGATACGTCCACACGCTGCTTGCCTGGGTTTCCGCGATGCTGCCCATGATGCTGCTGACGAACACGAATTTCCCATTCGCTGCTTCGATCATCGGCGCGATCAGCGGAATCGATTGCATCGCGCCCAGCACATTGGCATGCATCACCGCATCGAACTCGGCCGCGGTCGGTGCAATCGACGCACCGGTCCTCGGACCTGAGACGCCGGCGACATACACCGCCAGATCGACTTTTACTTCGTCGAGCTGCCATCCGAGTGCGGCCAGCGATTCAGGTTGGGTTACATCGACTTTCAGCGCGGCCGCGCCGTCCGCCTGCAGCGCGGCGACCGCATTGTCGTCGCGCGCGGTTGCAAATACTTGCCAGCGGTCGGCCAGCAGCTGGCGGACCAGTTCCCGGCCGATGCCACGCGATGCACCGATGATGAGCGCTGTCGACATGTGGACGCCTTATACCAGTTCGATCGCCATCGCGGTGCCTTCGCCGCCGCCGATGCACAGCGCCGCCACGCCGCGCTTGCCGCCGGTCTTTTTCAATGCGCCGATCAGCGTCACGATGATGCGCGCACCGGAAGCGCCGATCGGGTGGCCCAGTGCGCATGCGCCGCCATGGATATTGATCTTGTCGTGAGGAATGCCATGCTCCTTCATCGCGGCCATCGCCACTGCGGCGAACGCTTCATTGACTTCGAACAGATCGACTTCCTTGGTGCTCCAGCCGGTTTTCTTGTACAGCTTTTCGATCGCGCCGACCGGCGCGGTGGTGAACCAGTTCGGCGCCTGCGAATGCCGCGCATGGCCGAGGATTTTTGCAATCGGCTTGCAGCCGAGTTTTTTCGCGGTCGATTCGCGCATCAGCACCAGCGCAGCCGCGCCATCATTGATCGATGACGACGATGCGGCGGTGATGGTGCCGTCTTTCTTGAACGCCGGCTTCAGCGCCGGAATCTTGTCGAGCTTGGCTTTCAGCGGGCCTTCGTCCTTGTCGATCACCACATCGCCGCTGCGGCCGGATACCGTGACCGGCGCAATTTCCCATTTGAACGAACCGTCGCTGGTCGCGGCCTGCGCGCGCTTGACCGACTCGATGGCAAATGCATCCTGCTCTTCGCGGCTGAACTTGTACTTGTCGACGCATTCTTCGGCGAAGGTGCCCATCGAGCGGCCTTTTTCGTACGCGTCTTCGAGGCCATCCAGCATCATGTGGTCGTACATCATGCCGTGCCCGAGCCGATAGCCGCTGCGTGCTTTCGGGATCAGGTAGGGCGCGCCGGTCATCGACTCCATGCCGCCGGCCACCACCACGTCGTTGGTGCCGGCAACAATCGAGTCGTAACCGAACATCGCCGCCTGCATTGCCGAGCCGCACATTTTCGACATCGTAACGGCACCGGCGGATACCGGAATGCCGGCCTTGATCGCTGCCTGGCGCGCAGGTGCCTGCCCTTGGCCGGCCATCAGGCAATTGCCGAACAACACGTCCTGCACCTGATCCGGCGCGATGCCGGCGCGCTCGACTGCCGCGCGGATCGCCACCGCGCCGAGGTCGCTGGCGGACAATGTGGAAAAATCGCCTTGAAAAGCGCCCATCGGGGTACGGGCGGCGCCGACGATGACAATAGGATCGTTCATGTTGTTTCTCCAGAATTAGGCAGCTTCCGCTGCCGGGGTTAGCGTATTGGGTGGTTGGTAACTGAAGCGGCATTCCTGTGGATACGGGAATACATCTTCCATATGTCCTTCGATCAGTCTCTGCTTGCGTCTTTGCCAGAATTGCGGCGCCAGCAGATCGGCATGGTGTTTCATGAAATATTTCCGTACGGTCGGATTGCCGAGCAGGAAAGTGCCGAGCTGCTCCGGGAATACATCGTTCTTGGCCACCGGATACCACGGCTCGGCCGACATCTCATCTTCTTCATTGCGCGCTTCCGGTATCGCACGGAAATTGCAATCGGTAATGTATTCAATTTCGTCGTAGTCATAGAACACGACGCGGTTATGGCGGGTGACGCCAAAGTTCTTGTACAGCATGTCACCCGGGAAAATATTGACGCCGACCATTTCCTTGATCGCGTTTCCGTATTCGATTATTCCATGTTCTATCGCCGCTTCATCACCGCGTTTTTCCGCATTCGTGAGCCAGATATTCAGTGGCACCATGCGCCTCTCGATATACAGATGCTTGATGATCACCTGCTCGCCTTCTTCTTCGACAATCGACGGCGCCACCTGTTTCAGCTCGGCCAATAATTCATCCGAAAACCGGTTGCGCGGAAATGCAACCGTCGAATATTCGAGCGTATCGGCCATGCGGCCGACGCGGTCGTGGTATTTCACCAGCAGGTATTTTTCCTTGACGATCGCACGGGTGGTCTCTTTGGGTGCCGGGAAATGATCCTTGATTGCCTTGAACACATACGGAAACGACGGCAACGCGAATACCACCATCACCAGTCCGCGAATACCCGGCGCGCTTTCGAAATGATCGGATGAATGACGCAGATGATGCAAAAAATCGCGGTAGAACAATGCCTTGCCCTGCTTTTGCAGGCCGAGAATCGTGTACAGCTCGCTGCGCGGCTTGCGCGGCAGCAGGCTGCGCAGGAAGTGCACGTAAGCCGAAGGCACTTCCATGTCGACCATGAAATACGCGCGCGTGAATGAAAATAGCACCGTGATCATCGAAAGATCGAATAACACGGTATCGAGCACCAGATCGCCCTTGCGGTTATGCAGGATCGGGATGATGAACGGATACTCGCGATTGCCGTTGATTCCTTTGGCAACGATATAGGCACCCTTGTTGCGATAGAACAGGCTTGCCAATACCTGGATCTGGTGGTTGGCTTCCGGCGCGGCGGTCCCGAACAATGCGGTCAGCCGTTCCTCCACCAGCCGCACATCGCGGTCAAGATCGCTGAACGGGCATTTCAACTGGAAATTGGTGATGATGCGCGTCAGCGTATAGCGCAAGCCATCCTTGGCCGGATAATAAACACGGTAGGTCGGTGCCGGCTCGGTGGTATCGATGTATTCGGTCGACACCGCCGGACGCACGAAAATGAAATCGTTGTGAAAATAAGTACGGTGCAGGATATTGCAGCATACCGAGTTGAAGAAGGTCTCGGCCAGTTCCGGCTGCTTGTGGTCGGTCAGCAGGCCGATATAGTGCAGCTTGACCTCGCGCCACACCTCGTCGGTCAATTCATCCTTGTCGTATTCGTCTTCCAGGATATGGATGCATTCCTGCACACGCATGTCATAAAACGCGATGCGGTCCTTGGCTTCGGCCTGTGCTGTCTTCCAGTCGCTCTGCTCGAAATGCCATTTGGCCGCGCGGCTGGCCTGGCGAAACAGCCGGTAATGCTTCTCGAAGCCATCCAGTATCGTACGCGCGATATCGAATGCAATCTGTGACGAGAGAAGTTTCGGGAATGCCTGGCGCATCGTGGTTTTACCCTGACAGTGGTTTCAAGCCGCTAGTGTAGCGAAATCCGCGAATGCGGACTCCAATCCTGCCGATGTTGCCGCAAATGCATCCGCCCCGCGATGGTGCGAGAAAGCCAAATCGATTCGCGGAAACGCCCGCGCAGATCGCATCCGATGCGGAACCCAAAGCGCAAGGTCCGAAGTTGAATGTACGGTTGGCACGATCGAATTTATTTTTTCCCAATGACCGCCATGGTTGCGGTCAGCTTGCTGATCAGTACTTTGCTATTGCCGCTCACCGCATACACTTCGGCCTCGACAAAGCTCAGACTGCGGCCGGGCTTCAATACCTGCGCGCGGCACCATAGCGACTCGCCTTGCCCGGCACGCAGCAGATTGAGCTTGAACTCGGCAGTCAGCACATACTCGCCTTCGCGCGTCAGCGTCATGGCCGCGGTACCGGCGGTATGGTCGGCAATCGTGGTCTGAACGCCGGCATGGATCACGCCGGTATGCTGCAAATGGCGCGGCGCAATCGGCAGGCTGGATTCGCACCAGCCCGGTCCGCAATCGAGCAGCCGAATGCCGACATCGTTGACGAAAGCGGCATCGCGAAAGGCGCGCTCGATCACTTCCCCGTAGTTCGGGTTCGCGGCTTCCATGCCGGCTTTTCCGGGATCGGTTGGCGCCATGTCCACCACCGCAGAATTACCTGGTTTCCGCGAACAGTTCGCGGCCGATCAGCATGCGGCGGATTTCACTGGTGCCTGCGCCGATCTCGTACAGCTTCGCATCGCGCCACAGGCGGCCTGCCGGGTAGTCGTTGATATAGCCGTTGCCGCCCAGCGCCTGAATCGTTTCGCCCGCCATCCAGGTCGCCTTCTCGGCCGAATACAGGATCGCGCCGGCCGCATCCTTGCGCAGCGCGCGCACCGCTTCCGGCGTCTTCGCGCGATCGCACGCCTGCCCCATCGCATACACATAGGCTTTGCACGCCATCATGGTCGAATACATGTCGGCGATTTTTCCCTGCATCAACTGGAATTCACCGATCGGCTGGCCGAACTGCTTGCGTTCATGGACATACGGAACCACCACATCCATACAGGCTTGCATGATGCCGAGCGGGCCGCCGGACAATACGCTGCGCTCATAGTCGAGCCCGGACATCAGAACATTCACGCCCTTGCCGACGCCGCCCAGGATGTTTTCTGCCGGCACTTCGCAATCCCGGAACACCAGTTCGCCGGTGTGCGAACCGCGCATGCCGAGCTTGTCGAGTTTTTGCGCGACGCCGAACCCCTTGAAATTCTTTTCAACCAGGAAGGCGGTCATTCCACGCGGCCCGGCTTCGATATCGCTTTTTGCGTACACCACCAGCACATCGGCATCCGGCCCGTTAGTGATCCACATCTTGGTGCCGTTCAATACCCAGCGGTCGCCCTTCCATTCGGCGCGCAACTTCATGTTGACCACGTCCGATCCGGCATTCGGTTCCGACATCGCGAGCGCGCCGACATAGTCACCCGAAATCAGTTTCGGCAGATATTGCTTTTTCTGTTCTTCGGTGCCGTTGCGGCGAATCTGGTTCACGCAAAGATTCGAATGCGCGCCGTACGACAGCCCGACCGATGCCGATGCGCGCGAGATCTCTTCCATCGCGACGATATGCGCGAGATAGCCCATCGCGGTGCCACCGTATTCTTCTTCGACAGTCACGCCCAGCACGCCCAGATCGCCCATTTTTTTCCACAAATCCATCGGGAACTGGTCGGTGCGATCGATCTCGGCAGCGCGCGGTGCGATCTCCGCCTGCGCGAATTGCCGGACGCTGTCGCGCAATGCGGCGATATCTTCGCCGTGGTCAAAGTTCAAGCCGGGTAAATCGATCATTACATCCTCACATGGTTCAGGGGTTTGCCTGGATGACGGACAAGATGCGCCGCTGCATGAACCGTCATCGGGAATACGAAATTATCGGGTAAACACGAAACGGGCGAAATCATCGCCTGCGTGGCACAACAGTCAAAATCATACCGTTAATTGACGTTTACGTAAACGTAAAGTAAATCCGCCTTTCGATACGCTCACGCGGTCTGCCTGCTGCGGACCGTCGCCGGCTTTTTGAGAGCGGGCTTTTCCTTTGCCCTGGCCGCCTTTCCGCCTTCCAGCATGCGGCGGCATTGCGCTTCATGGGCGGCGATTTCGGTCAATGTCACGTCCAGGTCTTCGCGTTGTTGTTCCAGCATTTCGCGATGTTGCGCCAGCACCGCCAGGAAACGATTCAGTTGTGCCGCTGAATCCTTTGGCGATTCGTACATATCGACCAGGCTCTTGATTTCCGACAAGGTCAGGCCGAGCCGCTTGCCGCGCAGCGTCAGCTTCAGCCGTGTCCGCTCGCGCGCCGAATAGACCCTGGTGCGCCCGCCGGTGCCTTCGCGCTTGGGGCTGATCAGTCCCTGATCTTCGTAAAAACGAATCGCGCGCGGCGTGATGTCGAATTCGCGCGCCAGTTCAGTGATGGTATAGGTCGGCATGGTATGACGTGTGGTCAACGGGAAACGGGGTTTATGTTTAGAATGGCACTTTACGTTAACGTCAAACACATTGTAGGCGCGTATTCCACAAATGTGAACTTCAGCAGTATCTGACCAGGTCAAAAGAATTCTCATGAATCCACTTGAATCGCAACTCGACTATCCGCTGGGCGAAACCCTGCCCGAACTCGGCTCGGTGCTCGAAATCGCACCCGGCATGCTGTGGCTGCGCATGGGCTTGCCGTTTGCGCTGAACCATATCAACCTGTGGCTGCTGGAAGACGAGGTCGAAACCGAAACCGGGCTGGTGCGCGGCTGGACCATTGTCGACTGCGGAATCGCGAGCGACGAGACGCGCGCGGCCTGGGAAAACATATTTTCTGCGCACCTGCGCGGCCTGCCGGTGGTGCGGGTAATCGCGACCCATTGCCATCCCGACCACATCGGACTGGCGGACTGGCTGTGTACACGCTGGAACGTGCGGCTGTGGATGACGACCGGCGAATATGCGTTTGCGCGCATGATGTCGGCATCGCTGCCGGGATCGGACGGCACGGCAATGCTCCCGCACTTTCAGCGGCACGGCCTGAGCGACCCGGAAATGCTGGACAAGATGAAAGGCCGCAAGAGCCATTACCAGACGCTGGTGCCGTCGGTTCCGGCGGCTTACCGTCGCATGCAGGATGGCCACCATGTCAGCATCGGCGGCAATGCGTGGCGCGTGATCACCGGGTTCGGACATTCGCCGGAGCACGCTGCGCTGTATTGCGAAAAGCTGAACGTGCTGATCTCGGGCGACATGGTGTTGCCGCGCATATCAACCAATGTGTCGGTATTTGCAATCGAACCCGAGGCCAACCCGGTACAGCAATACCTCGATTCGCTGGCAAAGTTCAACGGCCTGCCAGCCGACACTTTCGTGATGCCGTCCCACGGCAAACCGTTCCGCGGCCTGCATACGCGGATTTCGCAATTGTCCGACCATCACGCGGCACGGCTGGCCGAAGTGGTCGAGGCCTGCGCCACGCCGCAATCGGCGGCCGATATCGTGCCGATCATGTTCCGCCGTGCGCTCGACGCACACCAGATGTCGTTTGCACTGGGCGAAGCGCTGGCGCATTTGCACAAGCTGTGGCTGGACGGCATGTTGCGGCGGGAATTGGCGGCGGATGGAGTGATTCGGTTTCAGGTCAGATAGAGCAGTATATTGCCGATCGGCAGGTGCCGCCGCCAGCATAAAAAACGGCGCCTCGATCAGAGGCGCCGCCGTGTCAAGCCAATAGTACGGGTCTTACGATTCGACGAAAGCTTCTTCGCGCTTCTTTCGCAATGACGGCAGCAGCACCAGCGCCATCGCGACCACCGAAATCACCAGCATGACGGCGCTGATCGGTTCGCGCACGAAGACGGTAGCGTCGCCGCGTGAAATCAGCATCGCCTGCCGCAGGTTTTCTTCCATCATCGGGCCGAGAATGAAGCCGAGGATCAGCGGTGCCGGTTCGCAGCCGAGCTTGGTAAAGACATAACCGATCAACCCGAACAGCGCCAGCAGGTAGATGTCGAATTGCGTATTGTTCAGGCTGAAGACGCCGATGCAGCAGAACACCAGGATCGCCGGATACAGCAAATGGTAGGGCACCAGGATCATGCGTACCCACAGGCCGATCAGTGGCAGGTTCAGCACGATCAGAAACAGGTTGCCGATCCACATCGACACGATGATGCCCCAGAACAGTTGCGGGTGATCGGTGATGACCGATGGTCCCGGCACGATGCCCTGGATGATCATGGCGCCGATCATCAGCGCCATCACCGGGTTCGATGGAATGCCCAGGGTCAGCATCGGAATGAAGGATGTCTGCGCACCGGCATTGTTGGCCGACTCCGGCCCCGCCACGCCCTCGATCGCACCCTTGCCGAATTGCTCCGGATGCCGGGAAATCTTTTTCTCGATCGAGTAAGAGGCGAAAGCACCCATGATCGAGCCGCTGCCTGGCAGAATACCCATCGCGGAACCGATAGCGGTACCGCGCAAAACCGGCGCGGCGATGCGTTTGAAGTCTTCCTTGGTCGGCATCAGTCCGGTGATCTTCTTGACCATCACCGAACGCGTCTCTTCGTTTTCCAGATTGCGAATGATTTCGGCCAGGCCGAACATGCCCATCGCGATCACGACGAACTTGTCGCGCGCCTCGTACAGTTCCGGCATGTCGAAAGTAAAGCGCGGCGTGCCGGAAATGATGTCGCTGCCGACCGTGCCCAGCAGTAGCCCGAACAACACCATTGCCACCGCATGCAGCAACGAGCCGTGCGCCAGCACGATGGAAGCAACCAGGCCGAGCACCATCAGCGAAAAGCGTTCGGTCGGTCCGAATTCGAGCGCGATGTCCGACAGCGCCGGAGCGAACAGCGCGATCAGCACAGTGGCGACGCAGCCGGCAAAGAAGGAGCCCAGCGCAGCCGTTGCCAAGGCCTTGCCAGCCTGGCCATTTCTCGCCATCTGATAGCCATCGAGCGCAGTAACGACCGAAGCCGCCTCGCCGGGCATGTTGACGAGAATCGCGGTGGTCGAACCGCCGTATTGCGAGCCGTAATAAATCCCGGCGAGCATGATCAGCGACGAAGTGGGCGGCAGGCCGAAGGTCATCGGCAGCAGCATGGCAATGGTGGCGGTCGGCCCGAGGCCGGGCAAGACACCGATCGCGGTGCCCAGAAATACGCCTAAAAAGCAGTACAGCAGGTTCGACCAGGTGAAGACAACGTCGAAACCGATGCCGAGATTGGTTAACAATTCCATGTAGAGACTCCGGGTCAGTCGAACCAGCTGCCGAACAGGGGAACCGGCAGGCCCAACGCCATGACGAAGACCAGGGCACTGAACAGCGTCATGCCGGCAGCCAGCGCCAATGCCCAGGTCCAGCGAAACTTGATGCTGGCCAATGCAGTGACTATCACCAGAAACGGCAGTGCTATCACCAGGCCGGCATGCCGCATCAGATAGCCGGTGAGGAACGTGCCGCCAACCACCAGCACCAGTGCCTTCAGCGCGAAACCGCCGACCGCCTCGCCCGGCCGGATCACGGAGCGGATCAGCGAGATGACGCCGATCAGCGCCAGCAGTCCGCTCAGCGCGGCCGGAAAGTAGCCGGGCCCCATCTTGATGGCGCTGCCCATCCTGTAGTCCTGCGCCATCCAGAAAGCGCCGACGCCGATCGCCAGGTAGATGATGCCAGCCCAGAAATCTCTGGGGTTACGTATGTGCGAAATCAATTTCCGGCCTCCTTTGGCGGTAATGCAGTGTCATCGCAAAAGCCTTTAAAAAAGGCCGGAGCAATCCGGCCTTTTCTTCTGCGACTCCGATAGTCCGAAGCAAAAATCAGTCAGCAAACGCGCCTGCTGCCTTGATGATCGGATCCCACAGCGCAATTTGTGCCTTCAGGTGCGCCATGTGCGCTTCCGGCGTTGCCATCTTTTCAGCAATGGGTTCGGTGCCGAGATCGTTGAAGCGTTGCTTGAGGGTAGCGTCCTTCAAGGCCACCTTGAGCGACTGGTTCAGGCGCTGCACCACCTGCGCGGGTGTACCCTTGGGGGCGTACAGGCCATGCCATACGCCGACTTCGAATCCGGGCACGCCGGCTTGCTGCGCGGTCGGCACGTCCGGCAGAGACGGTACGCGCTCCTTGGTGGTGACGGCGTAGACCTTGATCTTGCCCGCCTTGATCTGGCTGGTGGTATTGGTGGTCTGATCGCACATGAAATCGATCTTGCCGCCCAACAGGTCATTCATCGCCGGCCCGGTACCCTTGTAGGGAATGGTGGTCAGCTGCGTGTCGATCGCCTTCATGAACAGCATGCCGCACAGGTGCGAAGCCGCGCCCAGGCCGGCGTTCGCGTAGGTGACCGTGTCCTTGTTCTTCTTGATGTAATCGACCGCTTCCTTCAAGTCCTTCGCCGGGAAATCGGCGCGCGCGACGATGGTCATCGGCACTTCGTTGACCAGGCCGATGGTGGCGAAGTCTTCAGTCGGCTTGAACGACAGCTTGCGGTACAAGGCCGGCGCAGTCGACATGCCGATGTGATGCAGGAGGACGGTGTAGCCGTCCGGATCGGCCTTGGCCACGCGACCGGCACCCAGCGTGCCGCCGGCGCCGCCGACGTTTTCGATGATGATTTGCTGCTTCAGATCGGCGCTCATCGCCTGCGCCAGCAGGCGCGCGACCGTATCGGTAGGACCGCCGGCGGAGAATGGCACGATCATCGTGATCGGCTTGGTCGGATAAGCGCTCTGAGCATGGGCGAAGGCACTTGCCATCAACGCAATACCGGCAAGCAGGCGTAGGGATTTGGATTTCATGGGACGTCTCCTTTGGTGAGGATGGATTCGATGCTATTCTGGATTGATTTACGCCCTTGCCGGCCAATCGTCAAGCTGGCCGCAACAAGGACATGCTTCGAGGCACATTATGCCGAGTCGATCTTCGCTTCACAACTGTGGAAAGCCGCAGAATTTTTTGCGTCGCAGCAGAGGAAAAAGGCCGGAATGGCCGCACGCGCCGTTGCCGAAGGAAAGACATGCCTTGTTACCGATGCGGCTCATGTTCCGGTGACGCTGATCAGGAATGCTCCGCGGCAGCCAGTTGCCGCAGATAGCGCAACCCGCCAATCGCACGGCTCCCGTACCACGACATCATCTCGCCATCGACCAGCCGCACCGGTTTGCCGATCTGCTGTTCCAGCGCGTCCACATGAGCCTCCGTGAAACGATACGGCTCGCTCGACAGCAGCACTTCGTCGACTGCATCGACCACATCTTGCGACCAGGTGAATTTCGGATAGCGCCGGGCGGCCTCTGCGGGATCGGTGGCGGTCCATTGCTGCCAGCCGATCTGCGCCAGCATCTGTGCAATATAGGTGTCGCGCGATAGCGTCATCCAAGGGTCTTGCCAGATACAGTACAGAACGGTTTTGGGCGCACGCGGCGAAAGCGCAGTCAGTGCCGCATATTCTTTCTCAAACGCCCCGCATAGCTCCCCGGCCTTGCCGTCCGCGCAAAAAATACCGCCCAGCAAGCGATACAGCGCCAGGTTGTCACGTGGATGCTGCGGATGCGTGACGATTACATGGGGAATGAACTGCGCCAATGCATCGACCGTCGGCTTTTCGTTTTCATCGATATTGACGATCAGATGGGTCGGCGCCAGGGCGCGGATCTTGCCGAGGTTGACATCCTTGGTGCCGCCGATCTTGGCAATCGAACCCACCGTGCCGGCGGGATGCACGCAAAAGCCGGTGCGCCCGACCAGCCACTGCGCCAGGCCGAGATCGCACAGCAATTCGGTGATCGACGGCACCAGCGACACGATGCGCGGCGCTATCTGCAGCGATGCGATATCGCGGTGCTCGCGGCCGATGGCATCGACCAGGCTCATTTCTGCTCAGGCGCGTTGCGCGCTTTATGCGGCGCGTTTGCAAACGCCAGGTCGTATAGCCAGTTCGGCAACAAGCGCAACAGCTTGGCGATTATCCCCATTTGCCATGGAATCACCGCATAACTTGTGCCGGCATCGATTGCGCTCACGGCGCGCGCAGCGAATGTGTCGGGCGGCATCAGGAACGGCATCGGGTACGAGTTGGCGCGGGTCATCGGCGTATCGATATAGCCGGGACAGATCGTGACCACTTTGACGCCGCTACCTTTCAGTTCCACCCGCAGCGATTCGCAATAGCTGATGACTGCTGCCTTGGAGGCGCTGTAAGCGCCCGCTCCGGGCAAGCCGCGAATTCCGCTGACGCTGCCGATGCCGACCAGGCGGCAGTGGCGGTTGCCGGATTTTGCCTGCGCTTTCAACGTGTCGATGAACGGCGCAAAGCTGGCGACCATCGCACTGACATTGGTGGCGAGAATGCGTTCGAACACCGGCTGGTCGCTGGCGATCGCGGTCAGCGTGCCATGTGAAACACCGGCATTGGCGACTAC
This sequence comes from Oxalobacteraceae bacterium, assembly GCA_036675035.1. GTDB lineage: Bacteria > Pseudomonadota > Gammaproteobacteria > Burkholderiales > Burkholderiaceae_D > MESE01. The sequence goes on along the minus strand of JAKFFO010000078.1, from coordinate 8,676 downwards.
TACATCAATCCCGTTCATCGCATCGATGAAATCGGATGCCGCATCCGCAAGCGCCGAATGATCGGTGACGTCGAGCGGGTAAATCCGGTGACGCTCCGGGTTCGGCAGGCCGGCCGCCAATTGTTCCAGCATGTCGCGACGCCGCGCGACCAGTCCGAGCACGGCGCCTTGTTCCGCATAGCGCTGCGCGAGCGCGGCGCCTATGCCGCTCGATGCCCCGGTAATGAAAACGCGCTTCATCAATTGCTCCGATAGCTGAGTCAAAGTCCAATAAAAAAGTCCGCCCTCTCCCGAGTGGCGGACCTGGGTCCTGGCGCCTGCCTGCCGGTGCGTTATTTTTTCTGCGCAGGTTCGGCGGTCTTGCCGGCAGGTTTTTTGGCTGCCGGCTCGGCCGTCTTGGCGGCCGGCTTTGTCTCTGCGGCAGCCGGTTTGCTCGCGGCTGGAGCCGCGTTCTTTTCCTTGGCAACTCGCGCGACCAGCGCGCTCATTACCTGCAGCGTTGCGTCTTCCAGCACTTTTTCCGACTGCCGTCCCATCTTGGCGCCGACGATGGACGGTGCGGTAAGGTAGCGGCCGCCGATCGCGATCATCGGTACACCGTCGACGTTGTAAGCACCCTGCAGATATTTCGCGCGAGTCACCTTGGCGCTTACGCTGAACGAGTTGTATCTCTTTACAAATTCTTTCTTGTCGATGCCTTGCTTTTCGATGAATTCAATTACCGATGCGTCGGTGTCCAGCGTCTGTCTGCCGTTATGGATTGCCTGGAATACCTTCGCGTGCATTTCATCCAGCTTGCCCATTTCTTCGAGCGTGTAGTAAAGGCGCTGCTGCGGAACGAACGACTCCCTGAAATTGACCGGCACGCGCTTGAACAGGATATTGTCGCCCTGCTTCTTTACCCAATCGTTCAGCGCCGGCTCAAGCGCATTGCAATGCGGGCATGCATACCAGAAGAATTCTATGACTTCGACCTTGTTGCCGCCGGCTTCGGTCGGTTGCGGCTGTTCAAGCGTGCGATAGTCGACGCCGTTGACCGGATTGGTCGGCGATGCGGTAGCGGTTGCCGCAATAAAAAACGCAATAAAGCCGGTACTTGCTGCAATCAGAAACTTTTTAACAGAACGCATTGTGTCTTCCTTCGGTTTTATTTGGGAACGCGGATCACGGCTACATCCACGCCATTATCCGACAGTTTGCCGCGCGCACGGTTCATCGACTCTACCTGTCCGTACGGGCCGATCCGCACCCGGTACAGGATACCGTTTTCCGATTTCCGCTCGCCGATGTTTGCAGAGAACCCCATCAGTGCCAGCCTGGCCTTTGTATTTTCTGCATCGGCACGGCCGAGAAATGCGCCGGCCTGCAGGAAATAAATGAATTTCTCATCCGGGTTTGCGAACTTATCAACCAGCGGCAGCTTTTCCTCGACTTTGGCTGTCTTCGGTTCCGGTGCTTTCGTTTCCGGTAACTCGAGAATTTTCTGCTCGTCCGCTTTCTTGACGAAGTCCTTTGCCGCTTCTTTTACCGCATCCTTGTTTCCATACATCGGACGATTCGGATCGTTCACCTTGCCTGCAGCGGGCCGGTCCGACCTTTCCGTCATGCCCAGCTTGTTGGCGAACGGGAATGGCGTGTTCTTGATCGAAATTGCAACCACCACCGCGATTCCCAGGCCAAGGATCAACCCGATCATCAATCCCAATATAGTGCCGCCAGCCTGCTTGTTGCTAAAAGTTTTCATTCAGTTACATCCTTGACGGTGCCGATACGCCGATCAGCGTCAGACCGTTATTCAATACCTGTCGTGTTGCCACCATTAATGCCAGCCGTGCCATTTTCGTGGACACGTCATCGACCAGCACCCGTTCCGCGTTGTAATAACTGTGCAATTCGCCGGCCAAATCGCGCAAATAGAACGCTACCTGATGCGGGCCCAATTCTTCAAGCGCTTTTTGCAGCGTTTCCGGATATTCGGCCAGTTTCGCCAACAACGTGGCTTCACGCGGCGCGGTCAGCGGTGACAAATCGACAGCATCGAGCGTGGATTCATCGCCGCCCCACTGCGCCAGCACCGAACAGATCCGCGCATGCGCATATTGCACGTAGTACACCGGATTTTCATCGGATTGCGCCAACGCCAGATCGACATCGAACACGAATTCGGTATCGGCCTTGCGTGAAATCAGGAAGAAGCGCACCGCGTCGCGTCCGCGCGTCAGGTCGCGCGCGCCGTCCTCTGCCACCGCATCGCCGGCCGACCATTCGATCAGATCGCGCAGCGTGACATACGATCCGGCACGCTTGGAGATTTTGACTTCTTCACCGTTCTTCATCACGGTGACCATCTTGTGCAAAACATAATCCGGGTAGCCCTGCGGTATGCCGATATCGACCGCCTGCAACCCGGCGCGCACGCGCGCGATCGTGCCGTGATGGTCGCTGCCCTGCACATTGATGACCTGGCGATAACCGCGCTGCCATTTGGTGATGTGATACGCGACGTCGGGCACGAAATAGGTAAAGGTGCCGTCGGATTTTTTCATCACGCGGTCCTTGTCGTCGCCGTACTCGGTGGTGCGCAGCCACAGCGCCCCATCCTGCTCATAGGTCTTGCCGGCCTTGATCAGCGTATCGACCGCGGAGGCGACTTTGCCGTCGGTGTACAGCGACGATTCCAGGTAATAGTTGTCGAACCTGACACCGAACGCGAGCAGATCCAGATCCTGTTCACGCCGCAGATAGGTGACCGCAAACTGGCGGATCGATTCGATATCCTCTATATCGCCGCTGGCGGTGACCGGTGCGCCATTGCTGGCCGATACGGTTTTCTTTGTAAGAAATTCGCTGGCGATATCGGCAATGTAATCGCCGTTATACGCAGACTCCGGCCACTGCGCGTCGCCGGGCTTGAAGCCCCTGGCGCGCGCCTGCACCGATGTGGCCAGCGTTGCAATCTGCACACCGGCATCGTTGTAGTAAAACTCGCGCAGCACATCGAAGCCCTGCGCATCCAGCAGCGCAGACAGCGCATCGCCGAGCGCGCCCTGCCGTCCGTGACCGACATGCAAGGGGCCGGTCGGATTGGCGGATACGAATTCGACCAGCACCTTCTTGCCTGCACCCAGCGCGCTCTTCCCGTACTGTTGCCGTTCCTGCATCACGGCTTTGACGACCGCCTGTTTGGCGCCTGCCGACAGGCGCAAATTGATGAAACCGGGGCCGGCGATGTCGATAGCCGCAATCAGGTCGCCCCTGGCCGGATCGGCCGATACCGCAGCGACCAGCGCCTGCGCGATCTCGCGCGGATTCTTTTTCAGCGGCTTGGCAATCTGCATCGCGATATTGCACGCGGCATCGCCATGCGACGGATCGCGCGGCCGCTCCAGCGTGACGGTCGGCTGCACATCGGTTCCAGCCACAATTGGTGCGAGTGCGGACTGGAACAAATCGATAATCTGTTTTCTTTGTTGGGCTAGCATGAATAATCGGGTGAATTTGAGCGCGGAATCGGTACAGGCCGAAAAGCGCCGCGCCGAAAGACACGATTATACCGGCAGGAGTACCGATGAATCTGGGTTGAAATGACTGTTACCTAATTGTCACTGCGAATTGATACTGCGAATTGATACTGTGATTGTTACGGCCCCGAGACAGGTCGGCAATGCAGTGCCATGAACCGCGTCATTTGAAAATGCGCCGGATCCCACCCGGCATCCGACAGCGCCGACTTGTCGATATGGATATAGGCACTGACCGTTACGATGGCGCCGTCTTCGAGCGCTGCATCGAGCGTGTCGCGCCGGTACGCGTGTCCTTCGAATGCATCCAGCAATGCGATATCCGACTGATCGACATCGAAATACACCAGGCCTCGCACCGCCACGCCTGGGCAGGCGATCATGCCGGGATAGTCCTGACCGGTCACTGCAAAGCGGGCATGATCGGCGACCACTGCCGGCGCACGGCGGTAATTTCGCCGCGCCACGTGGCGCCAGACTTGCGGAAACATCAACGAACCGTAAGTAAATACGTGCGCAGTCATCTGATCAATGATGATGCGACCATTCACCGTCCGGCGATGCCAAAAAGGATTCCACCGCGTCTTTCTGCCCGATCGCATGACGCCGCACTTCACCGCATTTGCAAATGCCCTGATACGGCTGGATATGCGAGCATGCAGATACTTTTTGCAGGAATACCGTGACCGGTTTTGCGCATTTGGTGCATTTGAAGGTAAGGGTACGTGAAGGTTTGTTGCTCATGTTTGCCTTGAATAATTGGAATAAATGCCCGGCTTTGGTTCGTATTGACTGAATGGCCGGATGTCGCCGGATGCCGCGATTCGGCCGGCAAAACGGTACCTCATTTGGCAGTCAAGCGCCACAGCGAGGTCAGTTCCGCCGCACGTGCCGCATGCAGCGGGTCGGTATCGTCAGACGCGCGCGGATGTTGCGGCTTGATATCGATCCGACCCGCTACCTGCAACCCCGCCGCATCGATTGCGAAAAGGAGCTCCGCGCGCGGACGCAGCCCGAGATGCTCGGCGAGGTCCGACAGGATCAGCCAACCCTCTCCGCCCGGCGCCAGATGCGCGGCCAGGCCGGCCAGGAATCCGCGCAGCATGCGGCTGTCCGGATCGTAGACCGCATGTTCGACCGGCGAATTCGGCCGCGCCGGCAGCCAGGGCGGGTTGCAGACTACCAGGTCTGCTTTTCCATCCGGAAAAAGATCGGCCTGCACCACGTCGACCTGTGCCGCCAGTCCGAGCCTGTCGATATTGCCGCGTGCGCATGCCAGTGCGCGCGGGTCCTGGTCGGTGGCAACGATATGCGCAATGCCGCGGCGCGCCAGCACCGCTGCCAGCACCCCGGTGCCGGTGCCGATATCGAACGCAATGGAAACCGTGCGTGCCGGCAAGGGCGCGTCGGCAACCAGCGTCACATATTCGCCGCGCACCGGCGAGAACACGCCGTAGTGCGGATGAATACGCTCAGCCAGCGCCGGAATCTCGACACCTTTCTTGCGCCATTCATGTGCGCCGATCAACCCGAGCAACTCGCGCAGCGATGCCACCGAAGCCTGTTCCGCCGGACCGTACGCTTCGATGCAGGCTTCGCGCACGTCGGGCGCGCGCCGTAACGGAATACTGTAATCGGGATTGAACGGCAGCAGCAGCATCGCCAGCGTGCGCCCGCGCTGCGACTGCGCCTGTCGATACAGATGAAAAGCCTCGGCCGGCGATGCAGCCGGTGCGCGCGCTTTCTTCGGCTTGCGGTCGGTTCGCCGCGCCATCGCCTGCAGCAGCTGTCGCGCATTCTGAAAATCGCCGCGCCACAACATCGCGGTCCCTTCGCATGCCATGCGGTATGCGGCATCCGCGGTGGTGCGGTCGTCGGCAATGACGACGCGTTTGGGCGGCGGCATTCCGCTTTCCGAACGCCACAGCGCAGAACGGTGTTCGCCGGCCTCGGACCAGTGGATCACCGGATGATTGTTCACGTGCAGCCTTTCATGTGGAGTTCTGGTTGACACAGCATCATGCACAAAACCGCGGAGGAAAATTTGTCTGCATTGCGCCCGGCGGCGACACCGCATCTGGAATCGGATGGAAGGTCATCCAGCGAGAGGACGCCATTTTACCTGCCTGGGGGTATTCGGCTTCGCCTGATAACAAGGCATCAGCCGGGCCGCGTTTTCGGCGCCGTCATTTCTCCAGTTCCGATGCGATATCGGGAACCGTGTTGCGGGAAGCGCGTCGTTTATACAGATGCGCATGCAATACGACACTCAAACCCAGCACCCATGCCAGCGATGCAGTCCAGCCGGCCAGAATGTCGGAGGGATAATGGACTCCCAGATACACGCGCGACAGGCCGACCAGCAGAACGAACATGCCGCCAAGCGCGGCGACCCACCAGATCCATCGATATTGCCAGCCCAGCACCAGCAGCGCCGCGACGAATGCCATCGACTGCATCGCATGACCGCTGGGAAAGCTGTATGTCGTCTCGGGTGCGATCGAAAGCCACAAGTCGGGCCGGGTCCGGACAAAGACGTGTTTTGCCGCGACATTCAATAGCGCCGCACCGCCGACGGCCAGGCTCCAGAACACGGCCTTGCCCAAATGCCGCCGGAAAACCAGAACCGAAAAAATCACGGCGTCGATGGTGCCGAGAACCAGACCTGAACCTGCCTGCGAAAAAAACAGCATTACCGAATCCAGGAACGGTGTCGCATGGTCGCGCATGAATAGCAGCACGGGGCGGTCGAAAGCAAATATTTCCCGTTCGATCACCTCGTCGGCCAGTTCGCCGAACAGGTACAGAGGAGCAAACACGCCGATGAAAAGTATCGACAATCTGAAGCGGTGAGCGCGCAGCAGAGGCAAGACATATTGGCGGATTAGGGTCAGGATTCTGTTCATGTCGGATCTGGCCGGCTGATGCAAAAATGCATTGCTTGTTAAACTACGGGACCGAAGGAGGCGCAAGGTGTTGCAAGGTGTTATTAATACAAGATGTTATGCAATACATGTTACCGCCGTTTTTTCGCACTCTGCAGTCGATGCCGCAATTTCCGAGATATTTAACATGATGAACGGAATCCGCCGTGCCTGAATTCGCCGCCAACCTGACCCTGATGTTCAATGAAGTTCCATTCATGGAACGTTTTGGCGCGGCTGCGCAAGCCGGGTTCAAGGGTGTCGAATTCCTGTTCCCCTATGAGCACGATGCGCAGGCGATCGCGGCGCAGCTGGCAACGCACCGGCTGGAGAATGTGCTGTTCAATTTGCCGCCGGGTGATTTCGCCGCCGGGGAGCGCGGCATCGCCTGCCTGCCGAACCGCGAAGCGGATTTTCGCGCAAGCGTCGACCAGGCTTTGTCATTTGCAGGCATTCTCGGTACACGACGGCTGCATGTAATGGCCGGCCTGCTGCCGGACGAAGCCGATCGACCGACATATCGCGCAACGTATATCGATAACCTGAAGTACGCCGCCGCTGAAACTGCAAAGCACGACATCACGCTGCTGATCGAGCCGATCAATACGCGCGATATTCCCGGATATTTCCTGAATACACAGGCCGATGCACATGCGATTCGCGAACAGGTTGGCGCGGCGAACCTCAAGGTACAGATGGATTTTTATCATGTACAAATCGTGGAGGGCGATATTGCAATGAAACTGCGGCGCTATCTGCCGCAGGTCGGACATATCCAGATTGCCGGCGTGCCCGGCCGCAACGAGCCGGATACCGGCGAAATCAACTATCCCTATCTTTTTCGCCTGCTCGACGAGCTGGGTTATGCCGGCTGGGTCGGATGCGAATACCGCCCTGCCGGGAATACCGTAGCTGGACTCGGATGGATGCAGCGCCTGGCCGATGCCTGATAGCGGGATTCACAGTATCCTTGCGTTGTTCCTTGGCGGCATGGAATCATTGCGCCTGGAACGAAATCCGGTAGGCGGACTTTTCGGATACTTTTTATCGGCTTCAAAACCAACTACAGACAATGAAGAAACCAAACGCAGCACCTTCACAAGAATCTTCCCCGGCGTTTGCACCGGCTCGCCTGTCCGCAATTAGCAGCGTAATCGAGGCCGATATCAAGGCGAAGCGGATTCCCGGCGCCGCGATGCTGATTGCGCGCGGCGACGAGATAGTGTTCGAAACCGCATTGGGGGTACGCGATCCGGCATCCGGCGATCCGCTCAACCTCGATTCGATTTTCCGGATCTACTCGATGACCAAGCCGATCGTGTCGGTTGGCCTGATGATGCTGGTCGAAGAAGGAAAGCTGCTGATCAGCGATCCGGTGTCGAAATACCTGCCTGAAATGAGCGGCCTGAAAGTCGGCGTTGAAACGACCGGCACAAACGGCGAGCCGGCGCTGACGCTGGTTCCCGCCGTCAATGAAATGACGGTGCAAGATCTGTTGCGCCACACCTCGGGCCTGACTTACGGGATTTTCGGTGAATCGCTGGTCAAGAGCGAATATCACAAGGCGGAAGTGGAAAAAGGCGGCATCACCAATGCCGAATTCCTGAAACGCCTGGCCACCGTGCCGCTCGCCTATCAGCCGGGCACTACCTGGGAATACAGCCGGTCGACCGATGTGCTGGGCGTGTTGATCGAACGCATTACCGGCCTTTCGCTCGATGTCTATATCGCCGAACGCATCCTGAAGCCGCTGAAGATGCACGATACCGGGTTCTGGGTACCGGCCGACCAGCAGCACCGCATTGCCGAAGCATTCCCGACCGATCCGGATTCCGGACAGCCGATCAGGCTGCTGAATGTCTGTACGAAGCCACCGTTCCTGTCCGGTGGCGGCGGAATGGTGTCCACGATTCACGATTACCTGCGGTTTGCCCGGATGCTGCTCGGTGAAGGCACGCATGACGGCGTGCAACTCCTGTCGCGCAATACGGTGCGATACATGACCAGCGATCACTTGTGCGCGATGCCGGGTGCCACTGCAAGTGCGAATTTTTTGCCCGGCCCCGGATACGGCTTCGGACTCGGGTTTGCGGTACGCACCAGCGTCGGCGCCGCGTACACACCGGGTTCGATCGGCGATTTCAACTGGAGCGGGCTGGCGGGAACGTATTTCTGGATCGACCCGGCCGAAGACCTGATCGCGATCTGGATGATGCAGGCGCCGGAACAGC
>JAKFFO010000122.1:0-36281 GCA_036675035.1 Oxalobacteraceae bacterium | reverse complement strand
TACCAAGCCACCCCATATCGGCGGTGATACCGAATAAAACAACAGACGGGAGACCATTCAGCCAGTAAAGAGTCCAGACTGCGGCAACAAAATGTCCGAGCAGCCGCAATGCGTTCAGCACCACTACCGCCGAACTTACCGACATGCCGATTCCCGACATCCACGGATTCAGCCAGCCCAGCGCGGCAGCCGGGATCGCAACCAGATTGTAGACCGTTGCCCACGCCAGGTTTTGCCGGATGACGGACATGGCCTTGCCTGCGGTCAGCGCCGCTTCCCGGATCGAGCCGAGGCGCCCGGACAGCAGCACCGCGTCGGCGTGAGTCTGCGCCAGCGATGCGCCGGCGCCCATCGCAAACGAAACATCGGCGGCACGCAGTACCGCAGCATCGTTGATGCCGTCGCCGACCATTGCGACCACCGCTCCGCCGCGTTGCAATTTCTGTACGAATTCGAATTTCTCTTCGGGAAGACACGCGCCGTATGCGGCATCGATGCCGAGGCCGGCCGCCACTTTCCGCGCTACCGCGGGATCGTCGCCACTGAGCAGGATCACGGTTTTTCCGGCTGCCTGGAAATACGCAATCGTCGCCTGCGCATCGGACCGCACTGCGTCGGCCAGATCGAACCGTGCCAGCCATCTGCGGTCGGTTCCGAGAAACACCGAAGTGCATTCATCGGAGCCATGCGCCGGGCAGGCTTGCCCGCTCAGTTCACCGACAAAAGCAGCACGGCCGAGCCGATAGCGCACGCCGCGCACTTCGCCTTCGAGCCCCTGTCCTGCGGTATGGCGGATGTCGCTTGACTGCAATTCTTCAATCAAGCCGCGCGACCTGGCCGCATCGACCAGCGCGACACCGAGCGGATGCGCGCTGGATGCTTCCAGCGCCGCCGCTACCTGCAGCGCACTCTGTTCCGTTTCACCGGCGAACACCTCAACCTGCTGCACCGCCGGTTTTCCGATCGTCAGCGTGCCGGTCTTGTCGAACACGATATGAGTGGCACGATGCAGCGTCTCCAGCACATGCGAATGCACGATCAGCACACCGCGCCGTACCAGGAAATCGGTCGCAGCGGCGAGTGCGCTCGGAGTCGCAAGCGACAACGCGCACGGACAGGACACCACCAGCACCGCGATCGCGATCGGCCACGCCCGCTGTGGATCGACCATTTGCCAGTAAGCGAACACCGCTACCGCAAACAGCAGCAGCGATGCGACGAACCACGCGGATACCTTGTCGGCCCACAACGCGATCTGCGGCTTGGCTTGCCCGGCCCGCTCGATCAGCCGGACCAGAGCCGACAAGGTGCTGTCGGCAACCGGACGGATTACCCGCAGCAGGACCGGTTGCGATGTATTCACGGCGCCACCCGGCAGCATGTCGCCCACGGCCTTGCCCAGCGGCCGGCTCTCTCCGGTCAGCAGCGATACGTCGATCGAGGTATCGCCTTCGATCAGCACGCCGTCCGCGGGGATCGCCTCGCCCGGCTTGACCAGGATCACGTCATTCGCCGCCAGCCGCGCCGCCGCAACGGTTTCGGCCTGTCTGCCGGCCGGGAAGTCGGGCAGGCGCGTGGCCGATGACGGCAATGCATGGCTGAGTTTTTGCAGCGCAGATGCGGCCTTGTGCCTTGCCATCAGTTCCAGGTAACGGCTGCACAACAGCAGGAATATGAACATGGTGACCGTGTCGAAATACACGTCGCCGCTGCCGCGCCAGGTCGCCACCGTACTGCCGATGAACGCCGCCGCAATACCGAGCGCGACCGGCACGTCCATCCCGAGCGCGCGATGCCGCAGGCTTGACCATGCCCCCTCGAAGAAAGGCCGCGCCGAATAAAACACCGCAGGCAGCGTCAGCAGCAGGCTCGCCCAGCGCATCAGACCTTCCATGTCGGCATCCATGGTGCCGTCACCGGCCAGATAGACCGGTACCGCATACATCATTACCTGCATCATCGACAGGCCGGCGATGAACAGTTGACGAAACAGCACCTTGCCGGCACGCTGCAACTGCCCTTCCTGCCGCGCGGCATCGAATGGGAACGCCGCGTATCCGACTTCGCGCACCGCGAGCAGGATATCGCTCAACTTGCATGCCGCCTTGTTCCAGCGCACATGCAGGCGGCCGTTTCCGACATTCATGTTGCACGCGTCGACCCCCGCCAGGCGCGTCAGGCGCCGCTCGATCAGCCAGACGCAAGCGGCGCAGCGGATGCCATCGACCGACAGCGTGGCTTCGCCGAAGGCGGCATCGGCACCGTCTGAAGGCTGTGGCAAGGTGCCCGGTTCATCGTACAGCCTGAGTTCCGGCGGCAGTGCATCCCGGTCGAATCCGGCCGACGTAGCGGGAAGCGCGGTTCGCTCGCGGTAATAATCCGACAAGCCGCTGGCGACGATCGTTTGCGCGACTGCCTGGCAACCCGGGCAACAGGTCGGCTGCTCCATGCCATCGAACATGACCGGCCAAATCTGTCCGCGCCGCAGCGGCTCGCCACAATGGAAGCAATCCGATGCATCGGCTGCCGCTTCGATGAAACCGGTATTCGGGAGAGCCGCGATCATTGGTGAACGCCTGTCGACGGCGTGAGGCAAAACGCGTCGAGCCAGCCCGGTGACATGCCGTTGCCGGCACGGATCAGGCCGAGCACGCCGAATCCCAGCACGATGAGACCGGCCGTGAGTCGCACGCCGCGCGCCCTGGTCCATGTCTTGAAGCGCGTGCCCGCGATGCCCATGGTCAGCAACGCCGGCAGCGTACCCAAACCGAACGCCAGCATGACGGCGGCGCCGGACAGCGGCGATCCGGTCAGCATCGCGGACAGCAGCACGCTGTACACCATGCCGCAAGGCACCCATCCCCACAGCGCGCCGAGTGCAAACGCCTTGGGTGTCGAATCCATCGGCAGCATTGGTTTGGTGAGCGGCTGCACACGGCGCCAGATGAACTGTCCCGCCTGCTCCAGCCGCGCAAGTCCGGTCCATGCACCGGTCAAGTACAGGCCGAGCGCGACCAGCATCAGGTTGGCAAGCCAGTAAGCCGCAATTTGCAATGCCACCATATCGGTCAGCGCATGGGCGCCGCCAGCCACGCCGCCAGCGATTGCACCGGCAGTCATGTAGCTGGCGATCCGTCCGGCGTTGTAAGCGATTACGCGCAATGTGGTGTCCAGTGCCTGTGCAGGTGCGCCGACGGTAACCACGGCGACCGGAAACGCGCGCCGCGGCGTGTTTGCCATCGACAGCGCGCCGACGATTCCGCCGCACATGCCGATGCAATGCACCGCGCCGAGCAGGCCGATCATGAAAAATGGCAGGAAGTTAAGTCCGGTCACCGCATGTTCTTTCAACTGAAATCAAAATTTGATTGAAACGGCAATCGACTCACAAACAACACTCCCCTCGCCCGCAGGCGGGAGAGGGGTCGGGGGAGAGGGAGATTGCAAAGGCTAATCCCTTCCACCACCCTTGAAGCAGCGCTTCGAGTTCTTCCCCCTTCTCCCACTTGCGAGAGAAGGGGGAAAATCCTGGCAGCGACTTCTGGGCCATCCACATTCCACTAGCGGTAGAGACATTAGCTGTGTCGCGAATCCATTCGCCGGAATATCCTGTATTCAGCATCAAATCGTCTTCGAAAACCGTACCGGCCGCGCTTCACCGCTCTGCGGTTTTTGCGGCGGCATACCCAGATACCGGTCGAACACCATGCAGATATTGCGTATCAACAGCCGCCCTTTCAATGTCACCGTGATCCATTCGTTATCGATCACCAGCAAACCGTCGCGCTCCATTTCGCGCAATTTTTCCAGCTCGTTGGCGAAATGGCTCTTGAACGTAATCGGATATGCCAGTTCGATCGCAGGCATCGACAGTTCAAAATTGCACATCAGCATCTGGATGATGATGCGCCGTAGCAGGTCGTCCATGCTCAGCTTGATGCCACGCACGATCGGCAATTCATTGCACTCGATGCGGTCGTAATATTCTTCCAGTATCTTGGTGTTCTGGCTGTAGCTTGCGCCGACCGCGCCGATCGCCGATACGCCGCACGACACCAGGTCTGCTTCGGCATGCGTCGAATATCCCTGGAAATTCCGGTGCAGCCGCCCCTGCCGCTGCGCCACCGCAAGATCGTCGGTCGGCTTTGCGAAATGGTCCATGCCGATATAAACATAACCGGCTTCGGTCAGGCGCTTGATGCACAGGAACAGCATGTCGAGCTTGGATTCGCTTCCCGGAAGATCTGCATCGCTGATGCGGCGCTGCGGCTTGAACACGTGCGGCAGATGCGCATAACTGTAGATCGCGATCCGGTCGGGATCGGCGGCGATCACCTTCGACAGCGTCTGCTGCATGGTCATCACGTTCTGTTTTGGCAAGCCGTAGATCAGGTCGATGCTGACCGACCGGAAGCATGCGTCGCGCGCCGCATCGATGACGGCGTTGATCTGCTGTTCCGATTGAATCCGGTTCACCGCTTTCTGCACATCCGGATCGAAATCCTGCACGCCGAAGCTGATGCGGTTGAATCCCTGCCGGCGCAAGGCATGAATCCGCTCCGGCGACACGGTGCGCGGATCGACTTCGATCGAATATTCGCCGATTGCATCCGATGCGAACTGGAACGAGCGGCGCAGTTGCGCCATCAGATCATCCATCTGCTCGTCGCTCAGGTAGGTCGGCGTGCCGCCGCCGAAATGCAATTGCTCGACCTGATTCATGCCGGCAAACAATTTTCCCTGCATTTCAATTTCGCGCTTCAGGTAGCTGAGATAAGTGGCGGCCTTGCTGCGGTCGCGCGTGATGATCTTGTTGCATGCGCAGTAATAGCAGATCGATTCGCAAAACGGAATATGCAGATAGAGCGACAACGGCGGCCTGCCCTTGCGCGTCTGAAGGCCGGCTACCGCCTGCAGATAGTCAGCGTAATCGAACTCCTCCGAAAACCGGTCGGCGGTCGGATAAGAGGTATATCGGGGCCCGGAACGATCGAGCTTGCGGAGCAGCGCCGCATCGAATTCAACCGATTGCGCTACCGCAGGTATTGTTGAAACCGCCATTTTTCACTCCCGCCCGCTGTCGCGCCGAGGATTCGGATATGACACAAGCGGAGTGCAGTGTACGAACCGGGTACTGTAAATTCATTGATCCAGGTCAAAAACCGCAGGACGCATCAGGAAGGCCGGACCGCAGGTTTGTAAACTGGATCGCAAGACGTGGAAGTATTCGGGGTTTATTGATACGGCGTATTTTTGATGGTCATTCTGGCACTATTCAAACCATCAGCGGATAATCAAACGATACCGAAAGTACATTCGCCTCCAGCCATCAGATGAAAGCGCTCATTTTTTCGATACTGACGGCATCCGTCCTTCTGTCCGGATGCGGCGGCGGAATATCGGTAAGCGTGGTAGCGGGCGACCATCATCATTGGGACGATTATCCGGAATACCCGATTACGCTCGCCCGGATCAGTGCGTGTCCCGACTCCGGCAACGGATATTTATCGCATGTGTACGGCTGCATGACCGGCGCGGCGACCGGCCAGGTCAGCTACAGCAACCAGCTTTGCTCACTGATCGTTACCGAGTCCGGCCGCATAACGCTCGGCGTCATCGGCAGCGATTATGCCCAGTCGTTTTATATCTATCCGGACGACGCGTACTACACCAAATCGCCGGGCGCGGCGTCGGGCAGCTTCGCGCTTGAAGCAGGCAACCGGTATCACGACTTCTTCATGCATGTCGTCTGGCCCGGCGCCGAACTCCCGTCGGGTGCAAACGCTGCGACGATGACGGTCGCGATCGGTTCGCTGTCCTGCGATTTTTTACTCTAGTTCATGCATCGTGGGCGCAATGCACGATGATTTTTTCACCGGTGCGCAATGTTGCTTGATGGCCGAAAAAAAGCCCGAAACTTTTCCGGGCTTTTCATGCATGGTGGAGCGGAGGAGGATCGAACTCCCGACCTTCGCATTGCGAACGCGACGCTCTCCCAGCTGAGCTACCGCCCCATGAAAGATAATTCTATGAGGGAACGTGTGCGCCCGCAAGCAGCATATCGGGCTCGACGGTTAGCGCGCAAACGCATATCCGGCACTGATGCGTTTGGCCCGGTACATCGCCTTGTCCGCATTCTTGATCAACGCGTCCGCAGTGTCGCCGTTTTTGGGAAACATCGAGATGCCGATGCTGGCGCTGAGCAGCGGGTGAATGAACAGGTCGCGGATGGCGACTTCGCATGGCTCTTCAATTGCCTTGAGAATTTTCTCGACAATCACGATAACGTCGTGCTCCTCCCGGATTTCCATCAATAGATACAGGAATTCCGCGCCGCCGTGGCGGCTGACTGTGTCGTCAGCACGCGTATTTTCCTTGAGCCGCTGCGAGATGATTTTCAGTACCTGGTCGCCGACATCGTGTCCATATGAATCGTTAATGCTTTTGAAATCCTTCAGATCGACGAAAAGTACCGCCATGGTCCAGCCGTGCCGCTTCGCCTGCGCCAGTCCATGCTCAAGCCGGTCATTGAACAACACGCGATTCGGCAGACCCGTCAACGGATCGTGGAAGGCTGCATGGCGTGCCGCTTCCTCCTGCGCCCTGACAGCAGTCAGCTGATGTTCAAGCATCTGACGTTCCCTGACCTCATCCTCCAGCGCCTGGTTCACGATCGTCAATTCTTCGGCAGCTACATGCACCTTGTTTTCAACGGTGCCGCTTTTTCTCAGGGCGTCTTCCACATCGGGCAACACGGTCAAACCGGCAAGTTCATGTTTAAGGGTGACATTGACCGACGATAATTCCTCGCCGCACTCTTCGACCACGTCCTTGATATGCTCGCTCTGATCCAGAACATGGGTCAGGGATCTGCGTGTCGTTGTCCTCTTCTGCAATTCTGCTTCGGTATCGGTTGTCATACGTTAATGATTGTGAGCAATTGAAATCTTTTAGACTGAGATTCTGTCCTGCCGTTCGGCACCGGCCGCATGTTTCCTGCAATCATTTATGGACAGACCGGAGCGGCGGAAAGTTTGCATTGCTGCTGCCCGATACCGGCATTGACGCGCTGCTTATGTCGCGGAACATCTCCACAAAGAAGCGCACCCTTGCGGCGGGCGGCAGGATGACTTCTTATTCCGCGTTTGTCATCTCGGAGACCGCGGCGGCCTCGCCCGCATCGGGCAAAGACGATTCAAGACAGCGGCGTATCCGTTCGGCCTGCACCTCTAGCGCCTGCACTGGCGTACGCCGGCCGAACAACCCGGTGAAGTGCAGCACCATCCGAAAGAAGAAGCCGGCGTTGTCCTGGCCGGTTCGAGGGATCAGGTGGAAATGCACATGTGGGACATGCTGATTGGTGGCCTTTCCGTCATTCAGCAGGAAGTGGGTGCCGTCCACGCCGAGGCCGGCTTCGCGCTGAGCTGCGACGATGCGGTTGCACACGGCAAAAAGATGGGTTTGAATCGGCTCGTCGAGCTCTTGAAGCTTTTGCGCATGCCGCTTCGGGATGACCAGCACATGGCCGCTGCCCAGCGGATGAATGTCCATGAACGCAATGCATAACGTATCTTCATGGACAAGGATTGCAGGCTCGATTCCAGCAGCGATACGGCAGAAAAGGCAGGCGGTGTCTTTGCTCACGTATGTTTTCCTTGAAGTTTCCGCAGTGGTGCAAGACTATTTTTAAAGTTCAATTCGTGTTCCGGCGCCCAAGACCAAATATAAGCCAGATGAAACGTCGACGAAAACCAAGAATACCGGATAAACGACAATATTTCCCATTCCCGCCAAGCCAACTATTGCGGTTCGCGCGAGTCCTTTCCCGATGGCGGTCAGCCGTTACACCACTGTCCCGAACAGCGCGCCCACCGCAGCCGTCGCCACCATCGCAAGTGCGCCCCAGAATGTCACGCGAGCAGCACCGATGACGATGCTTGCGCCGCCGGTGCGAGCAGCCAGCATGCCCAGGCCTGCCAGCGACAAAAGAGAACCTGCCGCCACCGGCAACGCAAGAAACGCCGCCGGACTGAGCAACGCAATTATGATCGGCAGCGCAGCGCCGATGGAAAACGAAATCGCGGAAGCGAACGCGGCCTGAACCGGGCGCGCGCTGTGCACGTCGGAAAACCCCAATTCGTCGCGGGCGTGCGCGCCCAATGCATCATGCGCCATGAGCTGATCCGCGACTTGCCGCGCAAGCGCCGGCTCCAGCCCTCTCCCAATATAAATGGCCGCAAGTTCCTTGTGCTCCGATTCGATGTTCTGCTCGTGCTCCCGGCGTTCGACGTTGAGATCCGCCTTCTCGGTATCGGCCTGCGAGCTCACCGATACATATTCTCCGGCGGCCATGGACATGGCCCCCGCCACCAGCCCGGCGGTTGCCGCAACCAGCACCGCCTGCTGGCCGCCATTTGCTGCCGCCACACCGAGGATCAGGCTGGCGGTCGAAACGATACCGTCATTCGCCCCCAATACCGCGGCGCGCAACCATCCGACCCGGCCCGAGTAATGTTGTTCGAATTGTTTTCGCATATTTGGTACTTTCCGGTCGAGACTTCGGCCTTTCGGCGATTGACGCCATGTGGCCGGCGCTGCGGCACAAGCAGGTGTGCGGCATGCTTTCGCGTGCCATTAGCGGGGCATGACCGCGATGGAGAATATTCTCCCATCCGGTTCGTATTTTTTTGCCCGGCGCAATCCTTCTGTAAAGATACCCGTGTAGTCGATCCTGAACAGCAAATGTGCCGGCTGATTTTCAAATTCAATATACTCGCGCGACTCGATTTCGCTGCGAACGATTTCCTTTGCCTTGCCGTATATCGTCTCTGCTTTTTTTATCGGCATTCCCGGATATGCACCCGCCACAGTCCTGCAGGACGGATTGAAAGTCTCGATAGCGCTTATCTTCCTGCTCCAGTCGATGGCGCTATCAGGATCTTCCTCGTTGGCGAACAGTGTCATTACGTCTTCGTTGCCATGCGCTACGGTAATCATTGCAGCGCCGTCGCCGTCGGTCGCGCGTTGGAACTGCGCATTCGGCATCGCCCGTTTCGCTTCATCGAGCGCCATGCCAAGCCGAACCGGTGCGATGCCGGATTCGGAAACGATACACATTTGCTGATTTCTCGCGTCGGCTTTATCAAAAGCAAGGAGCGAAAGACCCAGCGCGATAGCGACTGAGAAATGAAAGCTCGTATTCATCATCGTATTCTTAGTTTTCCGCAAGTGGGATCGGGCTGAACCGTTAGCGCTATTTTCGATTAGTTTCCTGCATCAGTATCTTGCGAAGCTCCGTTTTCAGTACCTTGCCGTAATTATTCTTCGGCAGCAGTTCGACAAAACGGTATTCCTTGGGCCGCTTGAAGCGGGCGATGTGGTCCAGGCACAGCGTATCAAGTTCGGCAACGGTCGTCGTTTTCCCCGGATGCAGCGCCACGAACGCAATCACATCTTCGCCCCACTCCGGATGCGGGCGGCCGACGACCGACACCTCATGTACGGCTGGATCGAGCAGCAATACTTCTTCCACTTCGCGCGGATAGATGTTGGAACCGCCGCTGATAATCACATCCTTTGACCGGTCGCGCAGCGTCAGGAAGCCGTCGGCGTCGATGCTGCCGAGGTCGCCAGTCAGAAGCCAGCCATCGTGCAGCGCCTGCGCGGTGGCTTCGGGGTTGTTCCAGTATCCCTGCATTACAGGTGCGCCCTTGACCAGCACTTCACCTACGGTATCGGGGGGCAAGGGTTTGCCGTCGGCATCGGCCACGCGTACCTCGACCAGGCTTTGCGCGACGCCGACCGAGGCCAGCCGCACGTCGTAGCGCGGATGGTTGCGCTCCGCCAGTTGCGCGCGTGACAGCGCGGTGATCGTCATCGGACTTTCACCCTGCCCGTAAATCTGCACGAAACAATCGCCCATTACCGCTAGCGCATGCCGGATATCTTCGGCATACATCGGCCCGCCACCATAGACGATGGTCTTGAAGCCGGACGTATCCGCACCCGTCGCCGCGACATGCTCGACCAGCCGCTTGACCATGGTCGGCGCCGCAAACAGTGACGCATTGCGGAGCTGCGCGGCAAGGCCGACCAGCTCCTGCGGATCGAAGCCGCCCGAATCCGGAACGACATGGCGCGCGCCGATCAGCACATGCGGGAAGTTGTACAGGCCGGCGCCATGCGACATCGGCGCCGCGTAGACAATCGCATCGTCCCGGCTTGCCGGGTCGACATCGGTGAAATAGCACATCGTCATTGCCAGCAGGTTGCCGTGGCTTTCGATTACGCCTTTGGGGCGGCCGGTCGTACCGGAGGTGTAGAACAGCCACGCCAGGTCGTTCCGCGTGCGCGGCTCGATCTGCGCTATCGGCGCAGCACGCAACAGTTCATCGTAGCTGTCGCCGCCTGCGACAAAGGTAGCGCGCAAATCAGGCGCCTGCAGCGCCGGCAATACGTCTGCCATGTCATCGGACAAGAACAGCGCCGATGCGCCGGCATCCTGCAAGATGAATTCTGCCTCGCGCGCGTGCAGCTTGGCATTGATCGGCACCGCCGCCAGACCCGCATACCAGATGCCGTACATCGCTTCGAGGTATTCCGTGTTGTTGGTCATGAAAAGTGCGACCCGGTCGCCGGGAACGAGCTTCAGCGTATTGCGCAAGTAGCCCGCAATACAGGCGGCACGACGCGCCAGCTCGCGGTAGTTGCATACCAGCCGCGTACCGCGAAAAATCGCGGGCGCATCCGGGTAAACTTGTGCGGTACGTGCCAGCAGTTGCGCGACGTTCATTGCGTGCGCTCCGTGCCGCCGACCGCATTGAAGTACGCGATGTCGATACAGGTGCTCATGGTGGTTCTCCGAGTTTCTTGTCGTTCTCCGAGCGTCAAATGCATTCGCCTGATTTTAGCCGATGGCTCGAAGCGTCGCCGCAATCATGAGCTGCAACACTCGTCCTTTGATGGCCAGGCGGCAGCAAAATTTCATTCGATGGAAACTTTGAACGATACCGGCCCGGTCCGATGCCGGTTGCCGGCTACTGCATCGATTGCTCTTCCGCGATGATTTTCCGCACCAGCGGCAACTGGGACATGCGAAGCCTGTGATCCGCAACTCTGGGAAAACGCGCCGGATCAACGCCGTCCGCCTCCAGCCATTGCGCCAGCGTGAACAGATACATGTCGCTCACCGTATAGCGTTCACCCATGACCCAGGGCCCTTGAAAATATTCCCGCTCGATCAGCTCGAAACATTCAGCAACGGACTGCGGCACCTTCTTCTGCATCGCGGCGATTGCGGCCGGATCATCGGCCCAGCGATAGCCTCGCATGCGATGCGCGTGCGCGATGTGGACCGTGGAGCACAGATAGCTGTTGAACGCATTCATCTGCGCGAGCGCGAAAGCATCATCCAGAGGAGCCAGTCCAGCTTCCGGAAAGCTTTGGCACAGATACATCAGAATCGCGGGCGTCTCGGTCAGGATGCCGCGGTCGGTTGCCAATGCGGGCACCCTGCCCTTTGGATTCAGCCGCAGATAATCCGGTGACCGCTGCTCATTTCGCGAAAAATCCACCCGCACAGCCTTGTAAGTCGAGCCGATATGTTCCAACGCGATATGCGACGCAAGCGCGCATGTGTTTGGTGCGTAATGCAGAGTGAGCATTCATCGTCTCCCTGGCAGTGTCGATGTAAGATTTAACAGAGCAAGGCACCGGAGTGCTGCCCATATCCTCGAAAGCGGGCACAAAACTGCCGTGTGATTGCAACGTTGAATTTCATTCCAATAAAACTATTCTCGCCATACTTTACAGCATGCACGATGGGCCGTGAATCAGCCCAATCACTGGAGCCGTTGCCACTCAACCACTTGGTCACTATCGGCCTATTCAGGCAGCCGTGAATATCCATGACAGGGATCGCTCATTTACAGGAGCCTGAACCCGGATCCGGACGAGCAATAAACTCCAGACAATATGAAATGATCGTTGGGTGCGCTGCCGCACAGAATGCGCATTGAGAGTCGGGCACTATCAATCCATTCTCTCACCAAGGCTCCCATCATGATCCACCGCCACTTTGGCAAGACCATTCTCCTCGGTTGCATGCTGCTTGCGTGCGCCGGCTTCGCAAACGCCGACATTGGACAATGCAACAAGAATGGAAAGCCCGTCTACAAGAATGTCCGTTGCAACGAGGTAGTCAAGATCGAGCATGCTTCAGCGAAAAAGCATACCCGTAGCTTGGCCAGGGCTTCGTCACCGAAGCCAACAGCCGTCGCATCCAGCACCTTGCGCAAGCCCGCATGGACAAGAAAGGCGACCAGCGATCGCCGATTTCCGCTCGACGTAGCGACCGCAAAAGCGGCTCGCACGTCCATGCTCTTGATCGAAGCAAACTGGTCTTACTTGCGTGAACAGAAGCTGGCGGCACTTGAATAATCCCGCTCGTCGCCGGTGGCACGGCAACTTTCCATGCTACTTCGCCACCGCGCCAGTCTTCAAACCGATCGCGCAACATTGCGCTGCTACAGGCGCAACCGCATCTGCATCGTGTCACCGTCCGGTACTGGCGTCACCACAAAACCGAGGTGCGAGGTCAGATTCAAGACACGCCGGTTGTGCGGCAACGCTTCGCCGACGATTTCCTGCGTTCCGTGCGCGCGGCAATACCGGATCAGTTTATCCATCAGCACCTTTCCCAAGCCCTGGCCTTTGACATCCGAGCGGACGATCACCGCAAACTCCGCACTGATGTTGTCCGGGTCTGCGATCGCACGCGCGACACCCAGCGTTTCATGGCTGCCGTCCTCACGCTGCCTGGTTGCGATGAATGCCATTTCGCGGTCGTAGTCGATTTGCGTCAAGCGCGCCAGTTGCGACGGCTGCAACTCCCGCAGCCTGGTAAAGATACGATAGCGCACGTCTTCCGGATCGAGCGCGTTGAAAAATTCCATGTGTTGCGGTCCATCTTCTGGTTTTACCGGGCGCAGCATCAATGGTTTTCCCTGCCAGGAAATGCGCTCTTCCAATTCATCCGGATAGGGCCGGATCGCAAAACGGTCGATTGCGGCAGCATCGGCGGGTGCCACGCGGATACGCGCATCGAGCGCGATCACGCCGTCTTCATTGGCCAGCAGCGGATTGATATCGAGCTCGACGATTTCCGGAATGTCGGCGATCAGGTTGGATATCTGGATCAGCGTTCGTGAAATCGCATCGATGTCGGCTGGCGGACGATTGCGGTAGCCGGCCAGCAGCTTTGCCACACGGGTGCGGGATATGACGTCTTTAGCCAGCACCATATTGAGCGGCGGCAGCGCAAGCGCGTGGTCGTTGGTCACTTCGACCGCAATGCCACCCTGCCCGAACAGGATCACAGGGCCGAATACCGGATCGGTACTGACGCCGACAATCAGTTCATGCGCGCCCGGCCGGCGCTCCATAGCCTGCACCGTGAAGCCGCGCAGTTTCGCATCGGGGCGCATTTCGATCAACCGGTTTCGCATTGCCTGCGCGGCAGCGCGCACGGCATCCGCCGATTCGAGATCCAGCACCACGCCGCCGACTTCGGTTTTATGCGACACCTCCGGCGACAGTATCTTGAGCGCAACCGGAAAACCGATCCGCTCGGCCAGCAGCGCCGCTGCCTCCACACGATCGGCGACCTGGGTATTGACTACCGGTATGCCGTAAGCGGCCAGCACTTCCTTGGCGTCGGGTTCCGACAGCATCGGCCGATGCAGCTCCAGCGCCCGCTGCACCACCGCGCGGGCTGCGGCGCGGTTCGGGATGAAATCCGATGCAGCCGACGGCGGCACTTGCATCAGCAGGTCCTGGTTGCGCCGGTATTGCACCAATTGCATGAAGCCGCCGATCGCCTCTTCCGGCGTATCGAAGGTGGAAATTCCGGCCGCGGAAAACAGCTGCCGTGCCTCTGCGACACTATCGCCGCCGAGCCAGCAGGCGATGATATTGCGCGACGACGATTTTGCCATCGGTGCGACAGCCCGCGCGATATCGGCGCTCGGCACGATCGCGGTCGGCGCGTGAATGAAAAGAATCGCGTCCGATTGCTTGTCCTGCAAAAGAATTTCCATGGTCTGACGATAGCGCTCGCCGGTGGCATCGCCAATGATATCGACCGGGTTGCCGCGCGACCAGGTAGCGGGCAGGATTGCATCGAGCCGGCGTATCGTGTCGTCGGACAGCGTGGCCAGTTTGCCGCCGCTGTAAATCAGTGCGTCGGTTGCAAGCACGCCGGGTCCGCCGCCGTTGGTGACGATCATGAGCCGCTCGCCGCGCAGCGGCTTGGCATGCGCCAGCGTCTCGACCGCATCGAACAGCTGTTCGGTCGTCAGCACGCGCAGCATGCCGGCGCGCCGCAGCGCGGCATCGTATACATCGTCCGCGCCAGCCATCGCGCCGGTATGCGAGGCAGCCGCTTTCGCGCCCTCTTCCGCGCGCCCCGCCTTGACCACGACGACCGGCTTGCTGCGCGCCGCCGCACGTGCCGCCGACATGAATTTTCGCGCAGCGCTCACGCTTTCCATGTAAAGCAGGATGGCGTGCGTCTCGCTGTCGCCGGCCAGATAATCCAGTACATCGCCGAAATCGATATCGGCACTGTCGCCAAGCGAAATGAAGCGGGAGAAACCGATGCCGCGCGACTTGGCCCAGTCCAGCACGCCGGTCACAAATGCACCGGACTGCGACACGAAAGCAATCTTTCCTGGCAATGCGCCGGTGTGGGCAAAGCTGGCATTCAAGCCGATGTGTGGCACCAGCAACCCGATGCAGTTCGGCCCGAGAATGCGCAACAACGTCGGTTTTGCCGCATCCAGCATCGCCTGCTTGATGGTTGTGCCGGGCGCGAATCCATCCAGCTCCACCTTGCCATTCAGGCCGGCTGTGACCACGATTGCAGCGCGCGTACCGATCTCCGCCAGTTGTCTGATGATCGCCGGAATGGTATGCGGCGGCGTACAAATCACCGCCAGCTCCGGTGCCATCGGTAGCGCTGAAACGCTTTTGAACACTTCGCGGCCTTCAAGGGTCGAATACTTGGGGTTGACCGGCAGGATCGCGCCCTTGAACTGCGCGTCGATCAGATTACGCAGCACCGTTGCGCCGACGCTATGCGGTTTCTGCGACGCGCCTACGACTGCCACTGATTTCGGTTGAAACAGGTGCTGAAGATTTCTGATGCTCATGATGCTCTCTCGATTTATTTTATTGTCCGGGCCTGATCGTCGAATGGTATGGATCGATTTTTTCGGCTGGCGTTGCAAGATGACGCGTGATGAGTCATTTCCCGATTACATGGCACTAGCGATGCCACAAAATTGATACAGGTCAAAAATTTCCAAACAATCCGGTCCCGACCCCGATTGGCTTCTGCCGATGCCAGACCTCTTACCATACGCTCGGCATCTGGAGCGATAGAGGCAGATTGCTGTTTGCCTCGATTATGCGCCCTCCCGACGGGTGAATCGATGTTCTCTTTCCATGCAATCACTCCACTGCACTACCGGCCAAACCGTTGGCGGCAGCATCGAATCAAACAAAGCGGAAAGATGCTGGTGCCCATTTTGTCGAATTCGGAATGATTTGATCTGAGTCAATTAAATTTGCCGTACCGGTCGGTAGTCTAGACTTCTGGAACACAACAATGAGTGCAAGCGGTCAATATCAACCAAAGGAAATCGCCGTGCGAAAAATACTTATTCCATATGACGGTTCTGAAAATGCACTGCGGGCGGTAAGGTTTGCGGCTTCGATGGCAAGGCAACTGTCGGCCGTTGAGCTGGAACTGCTGTATGTACAAGACCGCATTCCGCTGAAGATGCATGCGTCTTTTTCCAGCCATGAACTTGAACGGCGGCAGGCCGATGAAGGAAACCGCGTACTGCAACCGGCCCGGGAAGCCCTTGACAGCGAAGGCGTGATTTTTCAGGCTCGCTGCCGCTCAGGTGCGCCGGCCGACGAGATCGCACGGCATGCCGATGAAACGCAATGCGATGCGATCATCATGGGAACGCGCGGCCTGGGGCCGGTCGCTGGCGTTATTCTGGGTTCCGTCGCGGCACGGGTCGTCCAGCAAGTCGATATCCCGGTAACCCTGATCAAGTGAGGTTTGGCGAGGCGCACGCGGCACACGGCGGCTTGTGGCCAATTCGGCATGCTCATGGTTCCGGAAGGCAGCCGCGGCAAAAATTGATGCAGCTCAAAAATTCCCGAACAAACCATCGGGAAATCGGTTTCTTTCTGGACGACGCCGATCGCAACCCTTACGCTGAAAGCACGATATTCAAAAGAAAACAGAAGCATCGCCCGACTGACATCTTTCAGGAACGAAACCCGACATGCAATACAAAACCATCCTGGTTCATGTAGACCGATCACCGCACGCGGCCACGCGCATCCGGATCGCCGCGGAAATGGCGGCGCGCGAAAATGCGCATCTGATCGGCGCAGCCATGACGGGCATTCCGCGTTATGTGTTTGAACAAAGCGAGGTTGACCTGACGCGAACAGTGATGGCAAATCACGTGGATGCCTTGTATCGGCGCGCCGACGAAGCGCTCGCTCAGTTCGACCGGATCGCGGCGCAGGCCGGCCTGCAATCGCATGAAGCGCGGCGGATCAACGACGACGACCAGGGTGGATTGATCCGTCAGGCGCGCTATTGCGATCTGGTCGTGCTGAGCCAGGCCGACAGGAGTGAAGCGGTGATGCCGGTAGTGTCGAACCTGCCGGAATACGCGGTTCTCAATAGTGGCCGGCCGATACTGATTACCCCCCATGCCGGAGATTTCAAAACGGTAGGCGAACGGATCCTGGTCGCGTGGGACGGCACCACCGAATCGACGCGGGCGCTCGCCAATGCGATTCCCGCATTGCGCCACGCGGAGAAGGTAGTGATAGCCGCGTTCAATTCATCCGGCGGCACGAGCGCGCACGATGAGAAACCGGAAGCCGACATCGCGCAGTACCTGTCGCGTCACGATATCAGGGCCGAAGTCATGCAGCCGACCACGTCGCTTGATATCGGCAACGCATTGCTCTCGCTGGCCGCGGATCTTGGCTCGGACCTGCTGGTGATGGGTGGATACGGGCATACCCGGTTGCGGGAAACATTAATGGGCGGCGTCACGCGGACCGTGCTGGAGACAATGACGATACCGGTATTGATGTCTCACTGAATTCTATACTTTGGAACAAGCGTGACAGGCGCGGTTATGGATCGCCGGCAAATGTAGTGCTCGGCTCGGTTGCCATCAAAGTGCCTGCCACTACCGCGGCGCTGGCATTGATCGTTCGTTAATCGAAAGTCCACTATTTTCAGGGAAAAAATTTATGTTCAGTAGAATTCTGGTCCCGACCGACGGGTCGGCGCTATCGGACAAGGCGGTTGCAGCAGCGGTCGACTTCGCGAAATTCAGCGGCGCGAAAGTGATCGGCCTGTCCGTTGCGCAACCGCATCTGTACGGGCCGATGTCCGAAAGCGCGGTGACCGTTGCCAGCGAGCAGAATGCGCTGGTGCTGGCGCAATCCTACGTCGACAAGATCGCCGGTATCGCAACGTCGTTGGGTGTTCCGTGCGAGATCACGGTATCCAAATCTTTCAGTCCGGCCGAGGAAATCATCAACGCCGCGAAGAAGTTCAACTGCGATGTAATTTTCATGGCGTCGCACGGGCGTACCGGTCTGAGCAAATTAATGATCGGCAGCGAAACCCAGAAAGTGCTGGCCGGATCGCCGCTGCCGGTGCTGGTATTTCGATAACCCACGGCGGCACGCATTCACGCAACCCGACAAGAGAGGAAGCGAATCATGAACCGTTTGAACGACAAGACCGCGATCGTTACCGGCGCGGCGCTCGGCCTCGGCCGGGCAACCGTTATCCGCATGGCCGAGGAAGGCGCATCGGTTGCCCTAATCGACATACTCGACAAGGAGGGCCAGGCGCTCGAAACCGAACTGCAGGCACGCGGACTGAAGGTGCGCTATTGGCATTGCGATGTCTCTGCCGAAGCGGAAGTCGCAAAAGTGATCGGCGAGGTCACATCGCACTTCGGCCGCCTGGATGCGGTCGTGAACAATGCCGGCATTTCCGGGGTTAACAAGCCGACCCATGAAATCACCGAGGCCGAGTGGGACCGGGTTCAGGCCATCAACGTCAAAAGCGTATTCTTCTTTACCAAACATTCGATCGCACCGCTGCGCCTGGCAGGCGGTGGCAGCATCATCAATCTGTCGTCGATCTACGGGCTGATAGGCGCCCCCGATTCTCCGCCATATCACGCATCCAAAGGTGCAGTGCGTCTGATGAGCAAGACCGATGCGATGCTCTACGCGCCCGACAAGATCAGGGTGAATTCGATTCATCCCGGATTCATATGGACGCCGATGGTTGAAAAGTATCTGGCTGGAACAACCGATCCGGAAGCAAGCCGGAAAGCGATAGGTGCGCTCCATCCGCTCGGAAGCATGGGAGAACCGGATGACATCGCGTGGGGTGCCGTGTACCTTGCGTCCGATGAAGCGAAATTCATTACCGGAGCGGAACTGGTGATCGACGGCGGATATACCGCACACTGAGTGAGGTTGGCTGAATGCAAGGCGATCACTTGCATACTTCCATCCGGCACGGAAGATTCCGGTTGCGTGCCGGTTTCGAGCGACGTCCCGCGGCACACGGTAAATTCAAGTCACGGCAACGAGCGGCACGCATTCGCTCGTAATTTCTTGATCAATATTATGGAATGCTTCGGGGCCGCGCTCATATCATGCAATCAGGCCCCTCGTCGGGCTTAGCGGACGCGTGCCGGCAAAAACCACCTCTTGTATTCCAGGCGATTCGAGCGCCATTGGCAAACAGTGTTGCGTCGGCCGGCAGACGCAACACCGCATTACCGATTGGGTTCGCAATCAAAACCAGTAACCTTCCATATGATCCGGATATAGCCAGATGACCCAGAAAACCGCATGCCCCTCATTTGCGGCCGTGCCGTTGCCGGCGCAAGCCATTCAGCCGCATTCATTGACGGAAGATATGCAGGCACTGGTTGCCGGCACCCTGCTCGTCTCGCTCGGTGTGGCGCTGATAGGACACGCCGGATTGATGACCGGCGGTATCGCGGGGCTTTCGCTACTGCTGCACTACGCGACCGGTATCGGTTTCGGCAAACTGTTCTTAGCGGCCAGCCTGCCGTTCTATTATTTCTCGCTGAAGAAGCTCGGACTGGAGTTCACGCTGAAAACGTTCGGCGCGATCCTGCTGCTTTCTCTCTTCAGCGAAGTGCTGCCTCTGGCGCTGCGGCTGCAAAGCATCGCGCCGATGTATGCGTCGATCATGGGCGGACTGCTGATGGGAGTGGGCCTGCTGATCCTGTTCCGGCACAAGGCCAGTCTCGGCGGATTCAATATATTGGTGGTGTTTTTACAGGAACGTTTCGGCTGGCGCGCCGGCCTGGTCCAGCTGGCGCTAGACCTGCTGATACTTCTTGCGTCGCTCAGCATGATTTCGGTGCCTGCCGCCGCAATGTCGCTGGCCGGTGCGGTTGCGCTTAATCTGACACTGGCGGTCAATCACCGCCCGGGACGCTATCTCGCCATCTGAAGCATATACGCCGGCATGATGGTGCATGGATGCCGGCAAACAGCTGGACCCGAGCTACATTAGTGGCCCGACTCGCCATTGATCGAATATAAAGGGGCATTTTTCCGTGCCATTCAGCGTGGTAAATCTCCGCGGCAAACCGCCCATCGCTGCGGCTTTCTCGTTGCCCATGGGAGGAAACCAACGTTTTATCCGTCCGACCAGCTGCAAAGAAGGCAACTGGCCATCAGCCCTCCTTGCCGTCAAGGCGCGGCTTGACCAAGTACGGGCCATACACGAACAGAAAAAGTACGAATGCGGCCGTCCATGCGGTCGAGGCCGCCAGCAGCGCGGTATCGCGCAGGTCGCCGCCATGAATGCCCGCGGCGAAGCGGCACACTACGCCGAGCTGTATCAGCAAATACATGACAACTTCGCTCTTGCCGGCTTTTAGCGGCCGGCCGGTATGACCGAGCGTGGTTCGGGTGATCATTCCGATGATGAGGCCGGCCATCGATCCGATCACCAGCGTGTGAAGCGCAGCACTTTGCGGTACCAGGCCGATTGCCGACAGCCCGAGTAACACGAAGCCGACCGGAATCCATGCGTACGAAACATGCAGTATCCACAGCAACGGATGGTGCAAGGTGGTATGCGGCTTCCAGCCGACGAGGCGAATCAGTTGCGACAATGCTGCGGCGAACGCCAGCGCGGCGACCAGCGGTCCGGGCAGTCCGACGACCCAGGCAATACCGGCCGCGACCGTGGTGGCCATCGTGACGCGGTCCTGACGTTGATTGACGACCGGCTTTGCATTTGAAACCACATTCCCGGTAAATCCGGGGATGATGCGCCCTGCAATGACCGACTCCAGCATGACGATAATCATGATCGCAGCATGCACCGGACTGATCGGGGAAATCGACAACCAGCCCAGCATCGCACCGTGAAACGCGGCGTTGGCCAGCGTCAGCAGGCTGAGCAGCCCGATCAGGAACATGTTCCGCTTGTTGCCGGATCGTTTCAATACCCGGTACATCGGCCAGGCGGCCAGTGGAAGGAACAGCAGATCGACGATTGCGGCAATCAGAGGAGTGCCTGCCAGCATCGCAATTCTCCCCGCGATCCACACGCCCGCGAGTGCCGCGAGGTACCCTTTGGTCGGCGTCCACAATCCGGTCCAGTTCCGCCCGGCGGTAAAGAGGAATCCAATGATTACCGCGATCGCGAAGCCGAACACCATCTCATGCACATGCCATGTCAAGCCGATATTCACGGGCTGTTCGATCCACCCGAAATAACGCGCCATCCAGAGCGGAATGCTGATCGCGGCGAATGCCGCAGCCAGGATATAAAACGGACGGAATCCCAATCGAAATACCGGGTGATCGCCGATTGTCATCTTGCGCGGTCCCGGCATATTCGGTTCGTCTATGGTCAGCAAAGTCATGGCAGCCTCTTTAAACATGTATTTAAAGTGTATGTTATAGTCTGGTTCAAGCGAAATCAATATTTAAATGCATTTATATCGAGGCGCGTATGCAATATGGAAAGTATTCCGGCGCGAATGACGCAACGGCTGCATCGGCCGGCTATTGCCGGGAAATCCTTGATGTGAATCATTCTTCCGACCGCTGCTACCGCACTACCATGGACGCACCACCTGGCTTTAATCACACGCATCGCAAATCAATTTCCCAATCGACGATCTGCGGTCGAGCACTTGTTTTTTAACACTTCGGCAAAGGAAGCATCATGCATACAGAAACTCTTAAAGTAACCGGAATGACCTCGGAAGAATCGACCGTGGACGTGATCCGTGCGCTCACGCGCGTCGGCGGTGTCCAGGCCGTCAAGGTGTCATACAAGGACGAGAATGCGGTCGTGGAATTCGACGAGCAAAAAACCGCGCCGCAGGAATTGTTTGCAGCGCTTGCAAAGGCGGGCTTCAGCCAGGACATACAAAAAGAGATCGATGCCAAGCAAGGAAGCTGTTGCGGCGGCTGTGGCGGCTGACGAGCAGTCCACCAGCCGCTACGCGTTCATTTCGGCCGAGGTTGCAGATCGCCGCAGCGCCAGTCGCTCTTCGATTTGCACCACGGACGATTTTCTCAAACATGGTCTTGAGTGAGGCGGCACCGGTATCGACCATTTGGGAAACTGGACTGCGCGCCGCGCCTGGCAGCAAACTCACGAACCACAGAGCGCTGGCCGATGTGCCTGATTCCGGAAGTACCGGGCGTACGGCATTGCGGTGGGAAGCACGCCCTCACGGCTGCGCAGTCGAGTCGCCGGAACCCATCGCTCACACCGGCGATCTGTTCGCGTACGACGAATCCGTATGCGAACGCACTCGTTCGGAAATCCCCAGCGCTGAAATCAGAGGCGATCGGCGGCGCCGGTCAGGCCCGCTTAGGCAAATCCGATAGAGCTGCAGTTCACCGATCTACCTTGCCGACCGATTCGTAAAGGTCGTCATCCGATGCGTGATCGGATTCCGGTTGTACCGGCTCTGCGGCCGGCGCAGGCTTGCGGTTGGCGATGCCGTCCGTCACCATGGCAACGATCTGTTCGGCCTGGTCGTGATCGAAATCCGCGTGAAAGCGCTTTTTCACGCCATGCTCGCCCAATTGCAGATGCATCTCCGGTTCGACCTCGTGCTTCTCCAGGCATTTCTTTGCGCACATCAGCGGGCAGCCATCGAGAACCACGATCGGCCGGCCCGATTTCGCGACTTTCACCAGTGACGGCACATCGCCGCCGACGCCGGCGATACATGACATTTCCGCCACGCCGCGCCGGTCCAGCTGAAGCGCGACATGGTTTGCCAGCTGCGCGGCACTCGAACATCCGGAGCAGGAATAAACAAGGGGCAGGCTTTTTCTGTCTTTGCTCATGATCGAAACCTCGCAATATTCAATCCGCTGATTGTTTTGTCCGGCCAAATGCCGGCGCGAACCGTTTGAGCACGCGGCCGGGCGTCAGCCGTTGCGGATCGAACAGCGGAGATTCGATCGCATCGAGCGTGTTTTTTACCAGCAGCCCAAACTCGGTATCGCCTTCCATACTCAGGCGGCGGCTGAAAAAAAGCGTGTCCGGGTCTTCCAGGCGCTGCGCAAGCAACACGAAATCATGGGCAGTGGCACCGATCGTCAAGTCCGCATCAGCAATGTGGCGGCATGCTGCAAAGGTGTTTTCCCGCCAGATGAAATCGAACACCAGTTGCGCATCCTTCACCGTGATGCGCAGCTTCTTTCCTGTCAGCGACTGTTGCACGTCCGGTGGCAGATGCCTGACCAATGCCAGGTTGAGACCGGCAACGAATAGCAGCGAACCCGGATAAGCGGGTAATTTCGACAGCAACCTGCCGATCGGGTCTGGCACTTGGTAACGGTCCGGATTCATTGGATATTCTTTCGCGAGGGTTTTCTATGCGACATAAAACAGCACGGTAAAGTAATGGCAGGCGCTGCCGCCGAGTACGAACAGGTGCCAGATGCCATGCCCATGCCGCAGCCGGTGGTCGGTCGCGTAAAACACGATCCCGACGGTATAAATGAGCCCGCCCGCCGCCAGCCACAGGAAGCCTTCTGTTTTCAATTCGCCGAGCAGGGGTACCGCAGCAATCAGCGCCAGCCATCCCATCACGACGTAGATCACCAGCGAGAGAATGCGCTTGCCTTTGGCCAGCCAGATTTCCTGCACGATCCCGAGCAATGCCAGACCCCATACCGTGCCGAACAGCGACCAGCCCCAGGGGCCGCGCAATGTGACCAGCGTGAATGGCGTGTAGCTGCCGGCAATCAGCAGGTAAATCGCGCAGTGATCGAGCTTGCGCAGGATATCCTTGGAACGGCCGCGCGTACTGTGATAGAGCGACGATGTGACATACAGCGCCAGCAGCATTGCGCCGTAGATGCTGAAGCTGACGATCTTCCATGGATCACCCAGTTGCGCCGCCGGCACGATCAGCGCAATCGCACCGGCGATCGCCAGGACCGCGCCGGCGATGTGACTGATGCTGTTGAACTTCTCTCCGTGATGCATATGCCGGTTCCGGGTTATGCCACCATTTTTTCGAGGCCGGGCCTGCCATGCCAGAATCCGTTGCACGGCGCGTCCGGCATCAGCGGCTGCATCTGCTTGAACGCATCGGTTGGGTTGATTTGTCCGGTCACAACGGCATGCATCAAACCGACGATTTCTACTGTATGTGCCGATTGCGGACTGATGCGCACCACATCCACACCCAGCTCGCGCATCGCATCAAGCTCGTTGACCAGGTTGTACACCAGCGCCGATTGCGTCTGGATCCCGTTCAGTATCAGGAATGCCTGTTTCTCGCGCGTTTCCATCAGCAGCCCGTCCGGATAATCGATGCAGCTGAAGCGGCAATCGTCCTTTGGCAGGTTGCGATTGCGCGCGGTAAAGCAGCGTGCGGAAAACGCGAGCGGCATGCGGCCGTAAGCAAACACTTCGGTTTCCATTCCCGCGGGCCGGTCCGTCTGCAATTGCGCCAGGCCGTCGCGTGCCATTTCGAGCGGCATCACCCAGCGTTTGGCCCCCAGCTGTGCCATCAGTGCCAGCGTCGGTGCACTGTAGATATTCAGATGCGGTCCGGCGATAAACGGAACCTTGTTTTCCACGCAGTGCACCGCGCCCATGTCGTTGGCTTCGACCAGGAATCGCCCGTTGTCGGTGATCCGGCGCAGCGTGGTCAGGTCCGATCCGGACTCGATCAGCACCTGGGTGGAGAGCACCACGTCCTTGCCGGCCGCTTCGAGCCGTCCGGCGATATCGAGCCAGTCGGCGAGCCGCAATTCGTGGCGCCGCGAGCATACGGTCTCGCCGAGATACACGATATCGACCGGCGCGCCGGCGACGGTATCGTAAAAGCCGATGACGGTATCGCGCGGCCAGTAGTATTGCAAAGGACCCAGCGCAATTTTCAAGATACGCCCTCCTGAACGGTTGAAGCAGTTTTCATTTCCATGGCCGGTGGTAGGCGCCCAGCGTGTGCTGCTGCCCTTCTGCCACCTTGTCGAGTTCGTTCATCCATGCCGGCTTGACCGAGTAGCGTTGCGTGCTGGAGGTGCAGTTATCGATCGCCTCGCGCCATACGCGGGTCACCTGCGCAACATAGGCCGGACTGCGCTGGCGTCCCTCGATCTTGACTGCGCGCACGCCGATTTTCATCAGCTGCGGCAGTATCTCCAGCGTGTTCAGGCTGGTCGGCTCTTCGATTGCATAGTAATTTTCATCTGCCACATCGAAGCGTCCCTTGCACAGCGTCGGATAGCCGGCGTTTTCACCGTCCGCGTAGCGATCGATCAGCACGCCGTTCAGCCGCGACTCCAACCCTTGCGGTGTCTGCTGCCAGCGTACCGATTTGGCCGGCGAGCATACGCCGTGCGTATTCGGCGATTCGCCGGTCACATACGACGACAATGCGCAGCGTCCTTCGACCATCACACACAGGCTGCCGAAACCGAATACTTCGATCTCGACCGGTGTCTTCCCCATCACCTGCTCGACCTGCGCCAGCGACAGCACGCGCGGCAGAACGGCGCGGGCGACCCCGAAGTGCTCGTGATAGAAATTGATCGCCTCGTAATTGGTGGCTGACCCCTGCACGGAAAGATGCAGGCGCAACTCCGGATGTGTCGCGGCTGCATACTGCATCAGCCCCGGATCGGCCAGGATCACCGCATCGATGCCGGATTCCGCCGCACGGTCGATTGCGGTGCGCCACAGCGCCCAGCCGGCCGGCTGAGGATAAGTGTTGAGCGCCAGCAGAACCTTGCGCCCTCTGGCATGGGCGTAACGGATACCTTCGCTGATCGCGGCATCGCTGAAATTGAGTCCGGCAAAATTGCGGGCATTGGTTGCATCGCGAAACCCGAGGTAGACGCAATCGGCACCGTTGTCGATCGCGGCCTTCAGCGCGGGCAGGCTGCCGGCCGGGCAGACCAGTTCCATCAATGGTGATCGCGACGCACCGAGTTCATGCGGTTCCGGTGGTGACATTGGCATCAGATCGGCAACTCCAGGATGGATGAATGGACGGGTGCCGCGATCACGCGGCCGCAACCGGTTGCGGCATGGCCGGCTTCAATCCGGTCAGCAGGTATTCGATCAGTTCGCGCACCGGCCGTATCGCGTTGCCGAACGGAAGCGGCTCGGAGCCGCGAAAGAACAAGCCGCGCTTGACGTCTCCGGCCAATGCAAACGCCAGTTGCGTGTCGATGCAGAACTGTCCCCATTTCGCAATCCCGTCGCGCAAGCCGCACTGATGCAGGCAGTCGAATCCGACCGTGCACGGCTTGGGTTTGGCGAGGCGCTGCAGCTTGGCTTCCTTTTCCAGATAATTGGCCAGCCATGGCGTACGCACCGCGCGAGCCGGCAGACCGGCCACGCTCATGAAGGTAACGATATCTTCCGGCTTTGCATCGGCCAGCACTTTCTTGAAATTCGGATGCGCATCGCCTTCCTGCGTCACGGCGAACGGCGTACCAAGCTGAACCGCGCTGGCTCCAAGCGCAAACAATTTGCACACTTGCTCGTGCGAATGGATTCCGCCACCGGTAATCAGCGGGATGTTTTCCCGTTCGATGCCGAGCTGTTTGAACAGTTCAAACGTACCCTCCAGCACGACCGGAAACGCAAAATGCGGATCGTCGATGTTGCCCAGTCCGGCGGCACCCAGATGCCCGGCGGCATAACGCGGATTCTCGATCACGATCGCACTCGGCAATCGGTTTTTCCGCATCCACTTCTTCAGCACCAGCGCAATGCCGCGCACGTCCGACAGGATCGGAATCAGTGCCACATCGGGAAAATCGGCAGTCAGCTCCGGCAGATCGAGTGGCAAGCCGGCGCCGACCACCACCGCATCGGCACCGCTCTCGCAGGATTGGCGTACATAAGATGCATATTCGGCAACTGCGCGCATGATATTAACGGCAATCATGCCGTTTCCAGCGGCGATTTCCCGCGCGGCATGGAGCTCCCGATCGAGCGCGACCAAATTGACGGCGTTGATCAGCTCCTTGTCGCGCGATTTCCCGGTTTGCGCCATCAAATCCTTATGATGCCGGCGCAGGTCGACGCTGGAAATCGTGCCGACTGCGCCGTTCCTTGCGACATTGCCGGCCAGACGGTGCGCGGACACGCCGACACCCATGCCACCTTGCACGACCGGCAACATCGACTTTCCGTTGATCTGTAGCTTTTTGAATGCGGTTTGCAACAAGCGTATTCCTGTTCTCATTTTGACGGCCACGGATATTCCGTGGAACCCTGCGGGCGGCGCCGGTCAAAACAGGATTCCGCTACGCTGCCCGGCGCGTACTGTGATTTGGTTGCAGCGACTATAACTGCCAAGACGCCCGGGATTCCTTAACCTGCATCAAGGATATTGACCTTGCATCGGTGTGAGAATGAAACACGGTCAAGCATGGAGCACTGGCATGAACACAATCAGTATTTTTCTCGGTACCGACCACACGCGCTGCGATGACCTGCTGGCGCAAATGGAACTGGAAGTCACACAGCAAAAATGGGAATCAGCCCAAACTGCGTGCGAAGATTTCGAGCGCGCCATGGAGCGACATTTCGCGATGGAAGAAACGGTGCTGTTCATCGAGTTTGAGCAGGCAACCGGGAACAGCGCGGGACCGACCAGCGTGATGCGCATGGAGCATCAGCATATCCGCGATATCATCAGGCGCGTGTCGGAAGCGGTCAGCTTGCGCGACGCCGACAACTTTTTCGGCCATGCCGATACCTTGCGTATCATGCTGCATCAACACAACATGAAGGAAGAAAGCATTCTTTACGTGATGACCGACCGCGTCCTGTCCGACCGGCGTGCTGAAGTCATCGGCACGATGAGCGAGATTGGTGCGGTCAATTACATCGAATGAGGCCTATGGAACAAAACATTACCCTGGACGTGTGCGGACTTGAGCCGCCCGAGCCGCTGGAGCGAGTGCTGGACGCATTGTCGCAAATGAAACAGGGGCAGCGGTTGTGCATGCTGATCGATCGCGAGCCTCGGCCGCTGTACCGGATACTCGACACGAACGGCTTTCAGTACAGTGTCGACGCACGCCCCGATTATCTATACGAAATAACCATCTGGCATAAAGTCTAATGCAACGTAGCCTGTCATTCGATCAGGCGCCGCCGTTGATGATACCGCTGCGGTTCTTCCTGAGCGCGCCTGCATTCTCGTTCGCCGCCGCGATGCTGCTGTTATGGCAGGGGCCGGATGCGTTCGTGTCGCGCTGGTCGCCGACCACGCTGGCACTGACTCATATGTTGACGCTCGGATTTCTGGCGATGACGATGATCGGCGCACTGCTTCAGATTCTGCCGGTGGTGGCCGGCGTTCTGGTTCCGAAGCCGCACCTGACCGGGCGATTCGTTCACGCGTTATTGACCTCGGGTACTCTGTTGCTGGTTTCGGCCTTCGTATGGTCGGCACCGGTATTGTTCAAGTTTGCGCTGATATTCCTGGGTACGGCGTTCAGCTGGCTTCTTGCCGCCTGCGCCACCGGATTGTGGCGCGCGCGCGCTCCCAATTCGACTGCTACCGTGATTGCGATCCGGCTGGCGATCGGTGCTCTGCTGGTCACCATCCTGCTAGGTGGATCGCTGGCCAGCGCGTTTGCGTGGCCGCTGCGCTTGCCGCTGTTCCTGCTTACCGATCTGCATGTAGCGTGGGGCTTGCTGGGATGGGTTGGCCTTCTGGTGATCGGCGTGGCTTTCCAGGTGATACCAATGTTCCAGGTAACGCCGATCTATCCGCCGCGGATGACCCGGTGGCTGACGCTGTTTCTATTCTCGCTGCTGGCGCTATGGTCGATCTCCGTGGTCGCATTCCAGGGTAGCCAGCACTGGACCCGTGACATCGTCGGCGCACTGATTTTGGTGTGCTTCGCCGGCTTCGCATTGACCACGCTGTATCTTCTGTATCGCAGAAAGCGCCCGACGCCAGACGCCACCACGCTGTTCTGGCGTACTGCAATGGCAAGCGTACTTGCCTGTACCGTAATCTGGCTGGCGCAATATGCGAACGACGGGCAGTCGCTGCCGATCACGCTGGGTGTGACCTTCATCGTCGGATTCGGCTATTCGGTAGTCAACGGCATGCTGTACAAAATCGTGCCGTTCCTGGTCTGGTATCACTTGCAAAACTCGGCGGCGGCAGAGCGCCGGATGGTGCCGAGCGTCAAGGACATTCTGCCCGACAGTATCGCGGTCAAGCAGTTCTGGTGTCACCTGCTTGCACTGCTGCTGACGGTTGCAGCAACAGTCTGGCCTGCCGCGTTGACAGTGCCGGCTGCAATTGCGCTGGGTGTTTCGTCGGCCTGGCTCGGGTTCAATCTGCTGTGCGCCACACGCGTCTACCTGCGCATCAGCCGGATTACCGCGTCATCCCTGGTAGCCGCGTAGCTTTTCGATATCCAGGATCGTCACTTCCCTGCCACTCACCGAGATCAGTCCGCGTGCGCTTAAGTCATGAAGAATGCGCGAGAAGTGTTCGGGCGTCAGATTCAGGCGCGATGCGAGCACGGTCTTGCTGACTTCAAGCCGGAACTGTTCGCCCGCCTGGTGCGTATCGTCCTTGAGCAGATAGCCGATTACGCGCTGGGTGCCGGAACTCAGCGAGTATGCTTCGACATCGCTGATCAGGCCATGCAGCCGCCGGCTCAGGCCGGCCAGCATTTTGCGTGCAAATTTCGGATCACGCTCTAGTTCGTCGAACACCGCCTTTTTAGCGACATGCAGCAGCAACGTGTCGGCCAGCGCCTGCGCCGTTACGATATACGGCTTTTCCATGAACATCAGCGCTTCGCCGAAACTGTGGCCCGGCCCGATGATTTCCACGACTTTTTCATCGCCATTCGGCGACACGAATGCCAGCTTGATCTGCCCGTATACGACGGCATGAAATCCTACACAGGGATCGCCGCGGCGGAACACCGTTTCACCGCGCGCCACCTGTCTTTCGGATGTGGCCTCCGCAATGTTATCGAGCTCGTTCGGCGCCACCTCATTGAACAGCGGAAGCTTGGACAGCAGGTCTTGAACCTTGATTTTCCTTGTCGGCATAACGATGATTTTTCAGCGGTAACAGCGAATGCATGGAGGATACAACAAGTTTCCGGGTCTAGGCATGGTGTTTATGCGGTAGCTCGGGCATCAGCACGGTTCAAGTCTAGTTGTGCCGCCGCTGCCGAACGCCTTGCCCGCGGCACGCTTGTTCCGCACGCAATCCGTTTCGGCATGCATAGCCTGCTCGAACTCATCTTACAATGCCGGTATTGTGTTGCTGTTGCGCCGGCATCGCGAGTATTCCGGGACAAGATTGGTGAAATGAAAATTCTTTTAAACATCGTCGGAGGCATTGCGGTCGTGCTTGCGGTACTCGGCATATTCCTGCCGCTGTTGCCGACCACCCCTTTCCTGTTGCTGGCATCGGCCTGTTTTATGCGCGGGTCGAAACGGATGCATGGCTGGCTGCTGAACAACAAGGTGTTCGGAGAATATCTGCGCAATTTCGAAGAAGGAAAAGGAATTCCGCTCAAGGCGAAGATCACTGCACTTGTGCTGTTGTGGGCATCGCTTTGTTTTTCAATTATCCAGGTCCGCATGCTGCCGCTTAAATTCATGCTGGCAGCGATCGGTATCGGCGTCACCATTTATCTGCTGAGGGTAAGAACGCTCGGCACGCTTAGCAACCAACCGGCTGACGATAACAGTGGCTAACGGCTCAGCAAAATTAAATCGCATCGCGTGGTGGCCGGACGCGAGGATCGCTGTTACAGACCAAGAGTCAGTTTAACAACTTTAAATCAAGAGATTTTGCTCGACAGTCGGAGCGCACACGACGCGGTTCCGGCCTTGCGCCTTGGCGGCGTAAAGCAATTGATCTGCGGCATTGATCAGCGAATCTCTATCCTGGGCGCTCTCGGGAAAAGATGCGACTCCTGCGGAGAAAGAGACGCTGATACTCGTCCCGTTGAACTGGAACTGGATCGCCGAAAAGCGCTTTCTCCATTCTTCGACCCGCTGGCACGCGACGTCGATGCTCGCGTCCTTAAGCACAACAATGAATTCCTCTCCGCCGTATCGGCATGCAATATCACTGCTTCTTGAATTTGTGGCGAGTATTTTGCCGAGCTCTTTCAGCACCTCGTCGCCGGCCGGGTGCCCATATGTGTCATTGACGTTCTTGAAATGGTCGATATCCAGCAGTGCCAATGTAATAGTGCTATTGGTCCGCTTTGCATGCTGGAATTCCCTTTCCAGCATTTCGTCCAGATAGCGGCGATTGAAGAGCCCGGTAAGCGAATCCCTCAATGCCTGCTCATGCAACAAAACCTGCATCCGCTCAATTTCGGTCAACTGTCCGCGCAGCTGTTCATTGGCCTGTTCCAGCGCATTCGAAGCGTGCACCATTTCCGTTACGTCGCGCAGGATAAGCAGCCGGCCACCGAGCGTTCGTCTTTGGGTGTTAATGGCAGTCATGCGCACGTCAAGATATCGCCCATCATGCAGAAAATCCACTGTGCTTCGATTGTCTTCCGCATTCAACGTCGATAGATCGCGCCATTGCGGAAATACGTCCTGAATTCTGCTGCCGATCATTGCGGGTGTAATCGCGAGCATGTCGGCTGCGGCCGGGTTCGCATCCATGATTCTGCTCTGGTTGTCCAGAACGACGACTGCATCCGACATGTTCTCTACAACGGTTTTGCGTGCAATCGGTATGATATCCAGCAGTCCATGCTTGAAGAGCGCATACGCGATCATTGCGCTGCCCAATGCAAAACCCAGAGGACTGTAGTCGACGTTTGCCGGTGCCAGCTTGGCAATGGTTGCAAGATTGGCGAGCGTAGGCGGTATCGCACTGAGGACCAGC
The DNA here is from genome assembly GCA_036675035.1 of Oxalobacteraceae bacterium. Taxonomy (GTDB): domain Bacteria; phylum Pseudomonadota; class Gammaproteobacteria; order Burkholderiales; family Burkholderiaceae_D; genus MESE01. The sequence goes on along the minus strand of JAKFFO010000122.1, from coordinate 4,749 downwards.
AGTTGCAACTGTTTGCGATACGCCGAAGACTCGCGAATCATCTGCCTCAGCAACACGCTTAATGCTGCCGCCGTAAGAACGTAGCTGTAAAGCGTGTGAATCCAGAACAGGCTGCCGCCCTTGAAATAGCCATCCCCCGGTTGCCCGCGCCAGTCGCCGAAGAATAACGACTCGGTGGCCGGGTTCCAGATTGCCAGCCAGACCAGGATCGGTTCAATGCAAAGCAGAAGCGTCCATTGATATTTCCAGCGCTCCAGCTTTCCGGTGAACTCAAGCGCCAGTGCAAGGAAGGTAGGCGAAATAAATACGACGCCGAAAAAAATCAGCTTGAATCGAAAATAATTCGACCCGCCGTGGGATTCGAGGAAATCCGGGGAAAACGGATATGCGTAGCACAGCAACCACCAAACGATCGCGATGCTTTGAATGACCAGCCAGGCCGCACCGGGAGCTCGGCGCCGGCTCCACGCAACCCAGGCGACGATCAGCGCGAGCGCAATGCCTGACCATAGGAACAGGTTGTACAGGAGCAGAAACTTGCTAATGGCGTCCATGTGGTTCCGGCTTTGTTAAGGAAAGCGCTGCAAAGAATTTGTAGTTATCCGAATACGTCGACGATATGCCCTTTACAAGGGGAATTCGGCGCTGCGCGACCTGGCTTTTGAGCGGACTGCGCAGAGATCATCCAGTTGACCTGTAGGCAACTCATGTGGCGCAAGGCAGATCAGTCTCGCCGCTCCCGGAGGAATTTGTCCATCTGTATGAAAAAGAGAAATGCATAACATTTCCACTTGGAAATATTATAGCGACTAAAACCCCATCCGCTATGGCCGTAAGGCATTTTTAGTGCGCTTTTGCACACCAAATAGACTTGTCGCCAAACATGCTGCAAACCGATGGTGACAAATCCAATGAAGGCCCTGTTAAGTACCCGGTCAGAATTAATTGTGAGATGGATCCGGTTTTGGCAGGATGGTGCAGCAGGGTTTCGCATGGCATGGCATGCCATGCGCCGGCGTAACGGTATCGCCTTGCAAGGCGATACTCCCGCGAAGGCGTCCGGTACGCCGCAGCGCGAGCACTGCAAGGTGAAGCAGAGGTTTCGGATCGCATGCGACCCGCCTGCGCAACGTTCTTCGCTTGCAAGCGAAGATGCGCCCTGCAAGGGACGGACAACGCCGCAGCGCGCCGGCCAAAGCCGTAGACATGCACAATTAATTCTGAGCGGGTACTTAAGTATTTTCTCCACATTACCGGGATTGCAACTCGTTGTATTCGAGTAAGGACGATACCAATCATTCCATCCGATCTTCTCTTGCTATGCGTAACTCCTAGTCCAAAGAAATACGGCGCCTGTATTGATGGCACTCAAATGCTGCCGCTATTCCAATGACAGAATGGACATGTCGCCCTGAACCGGGCACATCGGCAGTCCCTCCTATTCCAAAGATCCTCGCGAAACGTCCGTACGTGTTGCAGTTCCTTTCTATTCACTACTTGTGCAAGCGGGATCTTTTCTGTCTCCCAATGCCCAATAGGTCTGCTCATGCCTGAATTTTCCGGCCGCCGCAATGCGGCCATAACCATTCCAAGAAAGTCCTCATGCCCACCTCCAAAAAACCATCCGCAGACAAATCCGCCAAATCGACAAGCGTTAAAAAGGCGGCTTCCAAGGCAGCGGCGCGCAACACGGCCAGCGCACCGCCAGATGCAGCCTCCACTATCGGTGGAGATGCGCTGGTCGAAAAAATGAACGGAACGCAGTCGCTTGTCGCCGCGATGCCGCACAACGAAAACAAGCCGCTGGAACATGGCCATGACAATGCGGTGTCGCCACCGGCAGGAGTTACTGCCGAGCCGGCGACGCCATCGGTGACGGCCAGTACGCTTACCGAACAGAACCCATCGGCAAAAACCGGCAGCGGCAATCCGCCGCTCGGAATCAATCCGACCACCGACTCGCTCGATCGCGTGCGCGTCGATGCCGGCGGGCAAATGCTGACCACCAACCAGGGCGTCGCGGTCGGTGACAACCAGAACTCGCTCAAGGCGGGCTTGCGCGGCCCGGCTTTGCTGGAGGATTTCATCCTCCGCGAAAAAATCACGCACTTCGACCACGAGCGGATTCCGGAGCGCGTGGTGCATGCGCGCGGCTCGGCAGCGCATGGCTATTTCGAATGCTATGACGCGCTGACGGACTTGACGCGTGCCGCGCCATTCCAGCAAGCCGGAAAAATCACGCCGGTCTTCGTGCGGTTTTCGACCGTAGCCGGCGAGCGCGGATCGACCGATACGGCGCGCGACGTGCGCGGCTTTGCAGTGAAGTTTTACACCGATGAAGGAAACTGGGATCTGGTCGGCAACAACATCCCGATATTCTTCATTCAGGATGCGATGAAGTTTCCCGACCTGGTCCACGCGGTCAAGCCGGAGCCGCATCACGCGATGCCGCAGGCAGCGTCAGCGCACGACACGTTCTGGGATTTCGTGTCGCTCATGCCCGAATCAACGCACATGCTGATGTGGGTCATGTCCGACCGCGCGATTCCGCGCAGCTTTCGGATGATGCAGGGATTCGGCGTGCACACCTTCCGCCTCGTCAATGACGCGGGCAAGTCGGTGTTCTGCAAGTTTCATTGGAAACCATTGCTGGGCACGCACTCGCTGGTGTGGGATGAAGCGGTGAAAATTTCCGGTGCAGACTCGGATTTCCATCGGCGCGACCTGTGGGAAGCAATCGAGGCCGGCGAGTATCCGGAGTGGGAGCTCGGTCTGCAGATCTTTACCGAAGAAGAAGCGGACAAGTACAGCTTCGATATCCTCGATGCGACCAAGATCATTCCGGAGGAACTGGTGCCACTCAAGCCGGTCGGCCGCATGGTGCTGAACCGCAATCCCGACAATTTCTTTGCCGAGACCGAGCAGGTAGCATTTTGTACCGCGCACGTGGTGCCGGGAATCGATTTCAGCAACGACCCGCTGCTGGCGGGGCGTATTCACTCATACGTCGACACCCAGATCACGCGGCTGGGCGGGCCGAATTTCCATGAAATCCCGATCAATGCATCGGTCGCGCCGGCGTTCAACAACCAGCGCGACGGACTGCACCGCCAGGCAATTCATCGAGGACGGGTAGCCTATGAACCGAACTCGCTGGGCGGCGGTTGCCCGTTCCAGGCCGGCGCGAAAGGCTTCGTGTCGTTTCCCGCGCCGGTGCAGGAGGACAAGGTGCGTGGCAAGCCGGAAAAATTCGCCGACCACTATACGCAGGCAACGCTGTTCTACAACAGTCAGACCGACGTCGAGAAGGTTCATATCATCGGGGCATTCCGCTTCGAGCTGAGCAAGCTGACCGTGCCGGCGATCAGGGAGCGCATGGTGGCTTCGCTGATGAATGTGTCGACGGAACTGGCATCGGCGGTGGCAGACGGACTGGGCATGGAATTGCCGCAACCTCTGCCCAAGGCGCTCGACAATCCGGCGAAGCCGGAAGTGGAGAAATCGCCCGCATTGTCGCTGATGGCGCGGCCCGGCGACGGCAACATCCGTACCCGCAAAATCGCAATCCTGGTCGCCAATGGCATGGAAGGAGATTCGGTTGCCGCGCTGCAGGAAGCACTGGTGAACGCGGGCGCCATTCCGCGCCTGGTTGGCGTCCGGCTCGGAAAAGTGACCACCGCCGGAGGCGATGTGCTGGAAGCGGATGCGTCGATGGAAAACACGCCGGCGGTCCTGTTCGATGCGCTCGTGCTGCCGGACGGCGAAGCGGCGATCACGGCGCTGATGAAGGACGGCCACACGATGGAGTTTGTCAAAGACCAGTATCGGCATTGCAAGACCATTCTTGCGTTGGGCGCATCGACGGCACTGCTGGACAAGGCGGGCATCTCGGTGAAACTCCCGAACGGCGAACAGGACAGAGGGTTGCTGTTGGCAAGCAGTTCGATCGACGAAGCAATCGACACATTCATCGCCGCAGTCGGCAAGCATCGGCACGCCGAACGCGATTTCGATCCGCCGCTGATTTGATTAGCGGTTTGCCGGGGGATGAAATGGTGCCGGATGTTGTTTTGCAAGGTATCCGGTGGCCAGAATGCGGGTGTAGAAACTGGAGACAGAACCTGAGCTCGGCCTTATCCAATATTGAGAAAGTCGAGCCCATGGCGAAGTTTTTCTAATTTTAGACAGCCGCCCGAGAGCAGAATTTTCCAGTTCAATTCCACGCTACGACTCGCATGCGCTATTTTTACATTAATACACGCGGGCTTTTCTCAATGGCGGATTTTAATGTGAACCTGACCCCATTGATTACACGTTTCGGCACTCCTTTGCAACGCACCTGCTGGAATCAGGTTACGACATCCGGACTGTGCAGGAACTGCTCGGGCATAACGATGTATCGACCACCATGATTTATCTGCATGTATTGAATCGTGGCGGCCGAGGCGTCATATCACCCATCGATCGAATGAAATAAATTATCCTCAATGTCCGTTTCCGGCTGCTGAGCAATTACGACGAATGCCGGGTACCTGGCAGAGGAATGCCCATTCATCAATAAATCGATCGCCCCCTTCTTCTCCAGGACCAACGGTGACTTTGTGGCTCCAATGCCGGCAGTGGGTCAGCTTGTGGCCTGACCTGACAGGGCGTCTCAGATCATGTTGTGTCGAGTGTACCGAATATAAAAACAGCCTTCACCCGCAACTACCGATCGCTCCGCACGCGGTACAAAAATCACAGCCATCT
>JAKFFO010000107.1:0-7740 GCA_036675035.1 Oxalobacteraceae bacterium | reverse complement strand
GGACGCAACCCGCGTACCGGCGAGGAAATCAAGATTGCCGCCGCCAAGACGGTCAAGTTCGCTGCCGGCAAAGCATTCAAAGATGCTGTAAACAAAAAGAAATAATCCCCCCATGGCGATCCGCCATCTCCGGCTTACATTCCTCACTACGCCAGCGCGTGCGCGTTGCGTAGTGAGCGTGACATTTCCGGTACCGCCTGGCTGATGGCGCGCTCGATGTCTTCGAACGACTTGTGCTCCGTAATGCCGCGGTCATAGATGTTCTTCGCGGTCGGATGCTCTGCCGCCTTCTTCGTCAGAACCTTGATGCCGGCCCGGATTTTGCCGCCGGTCGGGATACGTACCTGACCTTGTCCGAGTATGGTGGCAATCGCGGGGCGTGATTCGCTGATGGTGACTATCGCATTTTTCATGCTGAGGCTCCTTATGCAATGCGATGTATCTCGCATTACCAGCATCCCGCATGAATCGCCTTGTTCAAGCCCTCGCCCAATCGGCGGCAATGATGTTCAAACGGCTATTGGCAACAAACTATCGTGCAAACCATGTTTCCTGCTGCTTGACGCCTGTGCCCGTGCACTGCGCTTGACTATTGGCAAGCGCAGCGTTAGTCTATAAAAAGCGCAAGTTGCTGCGTGTCAGTGTGTGCAGTCCTTCCAGGACATGGCAAAGGCAGCCTCTCCAGTAGATTTCCCGTGTTTCCAATCCGGAGCCCGGTAACGCACACCGCCTTGTTCGGCTCTAATGGCTTGGAGATATCATGTCTGTCCAATCAACGTTGGCGCTCGACGCGCAGGCGCACGCGCTCGTGGAATTTGTCCGCACCTCTTCACACGAACTTTCTCACTCAACCGCGATACAAATCTGCCAGGCTCTCACCGGCCCGGATAAACTCGCGGCCCGGCAATTACGCGACTTGCTGTCAGCGCAGGGCATAGAACTGAAGCACATGCATACGTTGAAAGTGCTCAATGTATTGCGCGGCATTCGCACCTATCGCGCACCGGATGCCCAGATTTGCTGGGAAGCCGCAGCCTGGTTCGCAGACGCTCCGGCAGCGAGTGCCGTACGCGAATCGTTTTCATCGCTTGCCAGCGCCGCAGACTTTCTTTGCAAGAAACTGGGCAAAGATCTCGCTGATGAGGAACTTGAGTTTGCATACAGCACGCTGGAAGCTACGGCATGTAGCGTCGAGCTGGCTTTTGTCGGCAATCCCTATCCGAATATGCGTTGGATCGTGTGCTGCACCGATCAGCATGGCATCGGCGTCGATTTCCCTATCGAGCAACAGGCCAAGCTTGCCGAGCGTATGCGCCGCCTCATCGAGGGTCGGTTCGGTGGATGGATCGACGGTGTCTTTTCCCTTCATACCTTTCAGCGCAGAGACGCCAAGTTGGTCCTCAAGGAAGGAAGCGCAACTGTCGCATCCGGAACGGAAAAAGATATATTGGCCTGGCTGGAGTCCCGCGATGGCGACGATATCCGCAACCGATTCGTTTTCCCGGCGCTCGCGGGGGCAAACCCATTGGCGTTGTACATCGTTCCGCGAAACGAGAGCGAGCGCCGGCTTGAGGACGCACATCTTGACAAACTATGGACCCGATACAAAAGCGTTATTCGGAAAAACAATGAACTGGTCTCCAGTTTGACCGGAGAACGCATCGCTGAAGAGCAGGAAGATCGATTTATCCCGCCGTCGTTTCACGTATCGATCGCCACAACGACGATGGCACGCCTGGGCCTGACACTACCGGAGGTCGCGTCCAGGCTGTCCATCGACAAGACCCTATTGCAAAAGTACTTCGATCAGTCTGCTCTGCCGGTCCGCTTTGTCCCGCCACTTGCGAATATCCTCGGATTGGAATCGGCAAATGTTCTGTATGCGGAACCCGAAACCATGCCTCGATCAAGGCTGGACGACCCCAAATCCGTTGCACTGGTGCTGACGCGATTCGAGCATGTCGAAGTCGAAACGGACCCACGTTACATCACCAGCTCGGTCGCTCGGCTGGAAAAAGTACTGGATGAGCTATGTGCCGATGATCTCGCAGGAAGAAGAAAGGAACATGCAGTGCAGCCATCCGAACGCCTCAACGCGCTGTTTGCGCAGGCAATCGACGCCAAGCTGGTTTTCCTGATGCGTCCGACCCGGCAGTTTGTCCGCGATTTGCCTCTGGGCCGCGAGCGGCTCGCCATGGTCGGTGCGCTCAGCTTGGTAGAAGAATCCCTTGTCAGGATCGGCGAAAGCAAGCAAGAAACTCCGGATGCTGAAGCGCCGGCATGGAGCGAGCGGGACGACAAGATGTTATCGCGCTTGAATGCGGTAACGATCACGGCAAAGGAATTGCTCGACGTAGGCCAGGAGCACTCGCGGATGGTCGAAGCCGGCAACGAGCGCGATTGGGAAACGACAATGTTCGCAACCGTCCGGGTATTCAAGGGACAACCCGACCGCGCGCATGCCGCGCATACGCGTATGCAGGCATTATCGCGCCTGATGGCGACGGAAAATTTCTCCGGCTGGAGCGAGGCAGCGCCAGGCGGTGACGGCATGGTGATGGTGTCTCGCCCGATGTTCGAAGCATCGGCCAGATGCCCGCTGGAGCGAATTGATAACGAAATCGGATTTGATATCAACCGCTTTCGCCTCATCATGATTGATCATGTCGATGCTGCTCACACGAACTGATTGTTAGCGTGATACGAAACCCGGGGTCGTTGAACTATTTTAGTTGGTGCAGCGTCCCTCTATTGTGGTGGCTGTACAAGCGATTTGCATGGTAGGTTGATACTGAGGATTGAACTAGCCGAAGGCGATTTCAATGAAGAAAACCGCTTTCTGAACGGTTGTATCTACTCTGTAGGAAAAACCAGCCGAAATGCCGTTTCGCCATGAGGTACACTATCCGCCTCTGCCCTGCCCCCGTGCAGTTTCATGATGGACTGTACGATTGCCAGCCCCAGCCCGGCTGCTGAAGCTGACTGACTGCGCGCTTCATCGGCTCGATAGAATCGATCAAATATCCGGGAAATGTGTTCCGCACTGATACCGCTACCCGGATTCGTTACGTTAATAACGGTGGCATCAGCCAGCTGCTCGACACTCAACCGTATCACTGCACCACGCGGCGTATAACGAATTGCATTAGCTACAAGATTGTTGACTGCACGCCGAAACAATGCGGCATCGGCGGAAATGGTGCCCATGCCTTGCACTGCAAACTGCACCCCGGCGTCGTCTGCAATCCCTTCAAAATAATCGGCAATGCGCCGCAATTCATCGGCCACGTCAAGCTGCTGCTTGGTCAGCGCCACTTGCGCATTATCAGCTCGGGCAAGAAACAACATGGTGTCAACCATGCGCGCCAATCGCTCGTACTCTTCCAGGCTGGAAGACAGCAATGCCTGGTATTCGTCATCAGAGCGTCGCTGAGACAATGCAACCTCGGTTTGCATGGTCAGGTTATACAGTGGTGTGCGTAAGTCATGCGCCAAGTCAGCGGAAAACTGTGACAGCCTTTGAAAGCTGTCCTGCAATCGGTCAAGCACAGCGTTAAATGATTGCACCAGTGCTTGCAACTCGGTCGGTACCGCGCGGGCATCCAGGCGCTGTTCCAGTCGTTGGGCAGTGATAGAACGTGCTTGCCGTGCGATTGCTTTCACAGGGCGTAACGCACTTCGCACCACGACATAGCCTAAAAGTGCTGCGAGAATGGCACCGATCAGCATTGCGCCCAGCACTTCACGCCGGTATGTCTCCAGCAATGCCATTCTGTCAGACGACACGCGCGCGACAATAATTTGAACCTGCTCTTCCGAATTGCCCAGCTTGCCCCATGCGGAAACCGTTCGTGCGGACTGGCCTGGTGACAGCGTCCATAACGTCAAAGACTGAAGATCTGGCTTTTCGCTTGCTGGCACAATGGAAATGTCTGGTACACCGTGGGCGCCGCTTTGGTTACGGATCAGTACTTGGCCATCGGCCGACTTCAACATCACAATCAAACCGTCATGTCCGGCTGCGGCATCAATGAATCGATGTTGATCATTGCGTATCGCTTGCAGAGTGGCAGTTTCCAGCAAAATGTGACGGAACTGCTCGATTTTCCCGATCAGCTCGTGGTCATCGCGCAGCTCCAGTTGCACGGCCAGCGAGCGATACAGATAGCCACCAACCGCTGCAAATGTAAAAAAGGTCGCGGCCGCAAACAGCAGCGCTAGGCGTGCCGTGAGCGTCGCCGGATGCCGCAGCTTCATTGCCTTTCCTCAATTACGTACCCCATGCCGCGGACTGTATGAATCAGCTTGGTTGCAAATGAATCATCGACTTTGGCGCGCAAACGCCGCACTGCGACATCCACCACATTCGTATCGCTGTCGAAGTTCATATCCCATACCTGGGACGCGATTAACGAACGGGATAATACTTCTCCCTTGCGCTTGACCAAAAGATGTAACAGAGCGAATTCTTTTGCAGTCAAGTCGATGCGCTGCCCATTGCGCGTCACCCGGCGCTTTAACACATCAATTTCCATGTCCGCCACTTCCAGTCGCTCCGCCTCGCGAATGGGGCCGCGCCTGAGCAAGGTCCGAATCCGTACCACCAGTTCGGCAAATGCAAACGGCTTGACCAGATAGTCGTCGGCGCCCAGTTCCAGCCCCTTGACGCGGTCTTCGACTTCATCGCGGGCAGTCAAAAACAACACGGGTGTTTCATGCGTCTTACGTAGTTCGCCGATGACACGCCAGCCGTCCATTCCCGGCAGCATCACGTCCAGCACGATCAAGTCATACGTTTCCGACTGCGCCATATGCAAGCCGTCCGAGCCGGTTTGCGCCCAGTCCACGACGAAGCCTGATTCAGTCAGTCCTTTACGCAGATATTCGCCCGCTTTGGGTTCATCCTCCACCACCAGAATCCGCATGTGTTTCGCCTTTGTTAAATTACTGTTGAAATAATCAAAGATAAAGTGTTCGTCGGCCAAAATGATCGGACCAGCTTGTCCGGACCAAGCCAGGAAAATAGGCAACCACTACATTAACTTATCGTGACGAGCTTTTCTTGATGGCCACTGGCGATGTCGATCGTCGATCACGTATTCATGGATATGCGCGTCCCCGTCCTTGATGTCAAGATGAGAATCGTCCTGCGGCAGGTCATCGTGCCGGTGTGCCAGTCGCTCGGGATCGGTCGCCGGCCACAACCGCACGGCCACTGCCACGGCCGCCGCAGCAATCAGCCCCAGCACCACGAAGGTGGGCGCCAATCCGATTCTGGCGCCGACCCAGCCGGCCACCGGATAAGTTATCAGCCAGCAGACATGCGATAGCGCGAACTGGGCCGCGAACAATGCGGGACGATCTTCAGAATGGGCGGAGCGCCGCAATAGTCGGCCGGATGGCGTCTGCGCCAGCGAATAACCAATGCCCAGCACGAACCACAAGCTCAGTAGTAATCCGTAGTTCGGGACCAACGCACCGGCCAGCAAACCGGCAACCAGCACGCAGGCCCCAGTCAGCATGGTGCTGCGGTCGGGCAGCCGATCCAGCAGCCGAGGCAGGACCAGCGCCGCCAGCATCGAACCTCCGCCGAACGCTGCAAGCGCCCAAGCGGTTGCTTGCTGGGTCAAGCCGAACCGGGCCTGCACCAATACCACTGTATTGACGATCACCATCGCGCTGGCGGACGCGACCGCCAGGTTCAACGCCAACAGGCCCCTTAACCGTGGCGTGGCGAGATAGATGCGCAACCCGCGCGTGGTGCGATCGTAAATACCGCGCCGTACCGTCGCTTTGGGCGACGGCAATCTTACGCTGACCACCAGCGCGGCGGAGACGATAAAGCCGACCACAGTCCCACCGAACAGGCTGTGAAAACTGACCACGGTCAGCAGTGCTGCGGCCAGCATCGGGCTGATCACGTTTTCCAGATCGTAAGCCAGGCGCGACAGCGATAGCGCGCGTGTGTAGTCCTTTTCGTCGGGAAGCACGTCCGGGATGGTTGCCTGAAAAGTCGGGGTGAATGCCGCCGACGCCGACTGCAGCAGAAAGATCAGCAGATAGACTTGCCAGATCTGGTCCACGAACGGCAGCGCCAAGGCAATACCGGCACGTATTACGTCAAGCATGACCAGCATTGCGCGCCGCGGTACGCGCTCGGCGAAGGCTGCCGCCACTGGCGCGATGCCGATATAAGCGATCATTTTTATTGCCAGCGCAGTACCCAGCACTTCACCCGCCGCGGCACCTGCCAGATCGTAGGCGAGCAAGCCAAGCGCAACGGTTGCCAGGCCCGTGCCTACCAGCGCAATCACCTGGGCCAGAAACAGATGACGATAAGTCCGGTTGGAAAGTATATTGAGCATCTTGTCATCCACTTGTATGCGTTGGGGCAATTAGGCCTTTCTCCGTAATGGAGAAAGGGAGAAAGGCATGAAAAATCAGCCTGCTTCCATGCTTTCCTTGCAGGCGACAGTGTCCTGCCAAATGACCGATTACACAAATTATTTACACGTCCGGTTCTGGAGTGCGTACCTTGATTTCCGTTTCGACGGGTATCATGGACATGCCGCTGCTGCCGTTTGCCGGGGACTGAGGTCTTGGCGGCCTGCGGATTCTTCGTTGAATCAAAATATGAAGCGGTCGAGATCGCCGCGCAACGGCGCATGAAGTTTTGACAGCCATGTAATGAAACAAACCACGAAAATCACATGCATATTTTGATTATTGAAGATAATCCCGACATCATCGCTAACCTTTACGGGTTTCTGGAGCCGTTGGGCTATACGCTCGACATTGCACGCAACGGCAATACTGGAGTCACACAGGCCGCAAAGGGCCACCATGATGCGATCGTGCTGGACCTTTCCTTGCCTGGGATGGACGGTCTCGAAGTATGCCGTCTGCTGCGCAAGGAGCATCGGCTGGCAACGCCGGTCCTGATGCTGACCGCGCGCGACACGGTACAGGACAAGTTGACCGGGTTTGACGTCGGAGCAGACGATTACCTGGTCAAACCTTACGCGTTGCCGGAACTCGACGCGCGGCTCAAGGCGCTGGTGCGCCGGTCGCGCAATGAGCAGGTTGAGTATGTTCTGATATTCGGCGACCTGCGGCTGGACACCAGTACCGGCCAGGCATCGCGTGCCGGTCAGGCGCTTGCCCTGACACCCACCGGCTACAAGATTCTCGGCGCTTTGATGCGCAATGCGCCAAAGCTGCTGACGCGCGAAGCGCTGGAACGTGAGGTGTGGGGCGACAACCCGCCAGACAGCGACGCGCTGCGCACGCATATCCATGCATTGCGCCATGCCATCGACAAATCGTTTCCCGGTCCGATGCTGGTCACCGTTCAAGGTACGGGCTACCGATTGGTAATCCCCGATGTTCAATAATCATTCGTTAAAACAGCGTATCGCGCGCGCCTTCGTGTTTCTGGCATTGGTCTTGTCCGGTTTCTTTTCGCTGGTGTCGTACATATCGGTGGAAGTCATAGAAGCGCAGGTGTTCGATGCAAGGCTGGAAAAGATGGCCGCAAAGTTGATCGAGCAACACGGCAAGGGCAAGGATTTTGATACCCCGGCGGATGTTCGCTTCCTTGTCAACGAAGCAATTCCGAACGAACTGCGGGACGTGCCGCCGGATACCTACCAACTGATGCTGAACCAGCGAGAAATTCAGGCAATCGTGCGTATCGAGGCCGGCGACCGGTATGCCATCGTTCAGGAAATGAGCGACTTC
>JAKFFO010000025.1:0-7806 GCA_036675035.1 Oxalobacteraceae bacterium | reverse complement strand
GCCAGGCAGGCGCCGCTGACCAGGCCTACATAGCCGGTGCCGATGACGGTTATTTTCATTGTGACCTCGTAAGTGGAGTTGAATGTGGGACGTTCCGCATCCAGGCGGAACGAAATGGCTAGATCATGCGTACCGGGGCATGAGTGCCCCGGTGTGGGTTTTCAGAAATGGCTCTGGCCGCAGCGGGCTGGAAACCGAAATCATGAGTCGTGCGCGGCAGCAGCCGTCTTTCGACGACGAAGGCACCCGGTGCGCCCGGCTCGGCGGCCCAGGCGCGGTACCACTCGGCGAATCGCCCCAGTCCGTCCCGGATCGCCGTAGCCGGCGCGAATCCGACGCGCTCCCGCAGGCGGGTAGTGTCGGCACAGGTGGCGGGGACGTCTCCGGGCTGCATCGGCATGAACCTGATGGCAGCGTCAACACCCAGCACCTGTTCCAGCGTTGAGATGAAGTCCATCACGCTGATCGGTTGATGGTTGCCGATGTTGTAGACGGCATGCGGCGCACCGTCTGCAGCCTCGGCCGGTTTGAAGAGCAGCCGGACCACCCCTTCGACGATGTCGTCGATGTAGGTGAAGTCCCGCATCAGCTGCCCGCGGTTGAAGACATCGATAGGTTCACCCTTGAGCATTTTTTCGGTGAAGCTGAAGTACGCCATGTCCGGTCGGCCCCAGGGACCGTAGACTGTGAAGAAACGCAATGCGGTGGCCGGCATCCCGTACAAGTGGCTGAAGGAATGCGCAAGCAGTTCGTTGGATTTCTTGGTCGCCGCATACAGCGACACCGGCGAATCGGTCCTGTCGTCCTCGGAAAACGGCACTTTTGTGCTGGCGCCGTAGACGCTGCTGCTACTCGCGTACAGCAGATGATCCACCTTGTGCTGTGAGCACGCCTGCAGCATGTTGCAGAACGCCACCAGGTTCGACTGCACGTAGGCCGACGGATTTGCGATCGAGTAGCGCACGCCGGCCTGTGCCGCCAGGTGTACTACCATTCGCGGGCGGAACACATCGAAAAGTCTTCTAACCTGGTCAGCATCGGCCAGCTCCGCGGAGTAGCAGCACACGCCGCGCGGATCCAGCAGTGCGTGTACGCGATCGACCTTCAGCCTAGGCGTGTAGTAGCTGTTGAAGTTATCGCATCCGATGACGTCCAACCCCATGTCGGCAAGCCGTGCCGCAACATAACTTCCAATAAATCCGGCTGCGCCGGTGACCAGAACGCGATTGCTGCAGGCTTGCATCTAGCTCTCCAATAATGAGTCAGGAACAGGTATCGACAACGAAGGGGTACGCGGGAAACTGATGTAAGAAATGCGGCAGACACAACATCGCCACGGAGGCGGGTGCCTCAGATCGGCTGTAAAACGATGCTGCCGGCGGTGTCCGATGCGGGCTCCGACCGGAATGCACCGGCCTGCGCTTCATGCCACGTCTGGAACATCAGCACGTCCCACAGGTAGTACGCCCAATTGCGCTGGCCCGAGAGGTGTTCGCGCCATTTCCTGCGAATCGGCGCCGGCCGGAAATAGCCTTCGCTGCGCAGCCGGGATTCGTCGAGCAATGCCTCGGCCCAGTCTCGTAGCGGGCCGCGCAGCCATTCGCCGATGGGCACACCGAATCCCATTTTTGGCCGCTCGATCAACTCCCGCGGAACATGGCGGTACAGTACTTGCCGCAGTATCCATTTGCTCTGCCCGTCGCGCAGCTTGAACGACTGCGGCAGGCGCCATGCGAATTCGACCACGCGATGGTCGAGGAACGGCACCCGTGTTTCCAGCGACACGTTCATCGCCGCCCGGTCCACCTTGACCAGGATGTCGTCAGGCAGATAGGTCAGCATGTCGAGCAGCATCATGCGTGCAATCGGATCGAGGCCAGCGGCTTTTTCTGCATGCATGCCGGGCTCGCTGCTGCCGCCGATCACCAGTGATGCGGGATCGTGCCAGTGCGATACCAGCCGCTGATACAACGCGTCGACGGAAGCCGCTTCCAATACACCGGCGCCCTTGTGGATCTTGTCGCCGAAATTGGAGAAGCGCAGCGCGCGCGGCAGGACATGGCGCATCGCCTGCGCCAGCCGATCCCACGCCTGCGGCGAAATGCCGGTCAAGCCGCGGGCAGCCAGCCGACGCAGAGACAAAGGGCCGGCCGCCATCTTGCGCCACAAGCTTTCCGTCATCCGGTAACGTTCGTAACCGCAGAACAGTTCGTCGCCCGCGTCGCCGGACAGCGAGACGGCAACATGCCGGCGCGCCAGCTGCGATACCAGAAAGGTCGGGATCTGCGAAGGATCGGAAAACGGCTCATCGTAGATTTCCGGTAGCCGCGGAATCACCGCCATCGCCTGGCTCGCTGTCACGTACAGCTCGGTGTGCTCGGTCCCGAGATGCCTTGCCACTGCCTTGGCGTATTGCGCTTCGTCGTAACCTTTCTCGTGAAAACCGATGGAAAATGTTTTGACCGGCCGCGACGACTGCGCCTGCATCAGAGACACCACCGTCGATGAATCGATACCGCCGGAAAGAAAGGCTCCCAGAGGCACATCTGCCATCATCTGATCGCGCACCGCATCCTTGAGCAATACTTCGAGCGTATCCACCGCCTGCTCGTCGCATCCCTCGAATGGCTGAGCGGCGCCGGCTTGCGCCACCTGCATGCAGGACCAGTAAGCGTGCACCTTCGGCTCGCGCCGCGCGAGCGACACCGTCAACATGCACCCTGCCGGGAGTTTCGCAATGCCGTCATAGATCGAGCGCGGCGCAGGAATATAGTTATGCCGCATCTGCATCGAAAGCGCCGCTCGGTCGACCGCGGCATCGAACGTCGGATGTGCTCGCAGCGACTTGAGCTCGGAACCGAACAGGAATACCGCCTTGTCGCCGCATCCCTGCCAGCCGTAATACAGCGGTTTCTCGCCGATACGGTCGCGTGCCAGCGTCAGCACGTGTTCCTGTCGATCCCAGACTGCGAACGCGAACATGCCGACAGTGCGTATGATCGTATTCTCGATGCCCCATGCGTCGAATCCGGCGAGCAGCGTTTCGGTATCCGAATGCCCGCGCCACGTCGGCGCGCGGCTTGCCGATTCGAGCATGACACGCAACGCCGGATAGTTATAGATTTCGCCATTGAATACGATCACGTAACGCCCGCTACCTGAACGCATCGGCTGGTGCCCGGCCGGCGACAGATCGACGATCGACAGGCGCCGGTGCGCCAGCCCGATGCGCTGCTCTTCGTGATGCCAGATTCCCGCATCGTCCGGTCCGCGATGCGCAATCGCATCGCGCATGCGCGCCAGCACGCCGGCTTCGCTCCCCGCCCCGAATGGCGGCATGCCACCAAGGAAGCCCGTCAATCCGCACATCGCGGCCTCCCTTGCGGAAATTCCGCCGTCAAATCCCGGTAAATCGCCTCGAAGCGCATTCTGGTCTGCTCCATCGTGTACTCCGACGTAATCCGCGCCCTCGCCTGTTGGCCCAACCATAGGCGCGCGTCGGACGACAGCGACGCCAGTCTTGTCATCCCTTTTGCAAGCGCGACGGAGTCTTCTCTGGGGACCACGACGCCGGCATCGCCGACCAGCAGAGCGGAATCGCCGACGTCTGTAACGACGCAAGGCAGCGCCATCGCCATCGCCTCGCCTACGACATTGGGAAAACCTTCGGTGCGCGACGACAGGCAGAACGCATCCATCGCCGACAGGCAAGCCGGCACGTCGGCTCTTTCACCGAGCAGTGCAAACCTGTCGGGAAAGCCGGTCTCGTCAATCCACGCAGCCAGCTCTGCGTTGCCTGCATCAACGTCGCGTCCCACCATCAGGAAACGCGCCTTGCCGAAGCGCCGTGCAAGCCGGCCGGCCGCCTGTACGAAATTGCGCTGGTCCTTGTTCGCATTGAAGCGGCCGATCGTGCCGATGACCAGGTTGTCGGGCGCAAACCCGCATGCCGTACGCAGCGCGTCCCTCTGCTGTTGCGTCGCGACCAGCTTCGACAGGTCGAACCCGTTTGGCACCACCACCATGCGCGACGGATCGTAGCCGGCGCGAACGTGGCTGCGACGAGCCGACTCCGCCACACAGGCGATGGTGGCCGGTACCCAGCGCGACAGGAGAGCGCATGCCTGACGAACAAACGTTGTCGCACGCGCATCGCCGCCCACCAACTCGGCCACGCGTATGCCCCAGATGACATTGCGGATACCCGCAAATCGGGCCGCCAGACCGCCGAACATGTCGGCGTGGTACATCCAGGTCTGAACGACGTCCGGACGCGTGTGCTTCATCAGCCGAAAAAGCCCCAGGAAACCGGATATCGGCGCAACCCGGAAATCGAAATGGGTCAGCTCGATTCCGGCATCACGCAGGCGCTGCGCGAACACGCCGCCCGGTGTAAGCGCTACCACGCTATGCGTACAGTCTCCGCACGGCGAAGTGACCAGCCGGTACAGTGCCATCTCGGCACCTCCGCCGGTCAAGCCGCTGATGACATGCAATATTCGAGTCATTGCTTTACTGTTTGAATGGATCGAAGGAATCAGAAAAAATTATCCGTGCGGCACCTATTTCGAATCGGGGCACGCGACATCACGAAGGTTTCAGAACAACATCGAATCCGCTGACGAGCAGATCGTCTTCGGGTACCGATCTGAACTCGGCCGCCAGCTTTTTCCGCGGTGTGGGAAGCTTGTTCCATCGATCCACGCCGACTACCTGCGCGTCGAATCCGGCCTGCTGCATCATTTCCAGCATTTCTCCGTAGCGTATGCGGTTCGTGTAGAAGCCGGAACGCGACATCAGCGGCGACTCCCAAACGTTTCGCGGAAACCGCAGATTGTTCAGCGCTTCCTGCAGATGGTCGCGCAGGTCGACGCGGTGCGACATCACGCCATCCGGACGCAGAATGCGGCGCAGTTCCTTCATGGTTTCCGGAAATTCGCTGCGCCGGACATGTTCGAGCACGGCCTGCGACCAAATGAAGTCGACGCTGCCGCTGGGGATCGCCTTCAGCGATTGCAGCCCGTTGGTCAGATACTCGGCATTCAGCAAGGACAGCATTTCCGGCACGGAGGTGCATCTTTCCACATCGCCGACCTGGATTCCCTCTTGCCGCAGCGCTGCCGCCAGCGCCTTGTAGAAATCCATTTCCATCGTCGCGAATCGTCCGACGTCGACCAGATAACATTTCCGGATGTCATGCGCGGCGGCGATCTGGCACGATGCCAGCGAGTCGCCGCAGCCGAGTTCCAGTGCCTGGCATCCGGTCCCCTTCCTGGCAAAGTCGACCCGCGACCAATGCCTGGAAAACACGTTGTACACATAACCGGGGTTGTCCATGAAGCCGTGCCGGAACACGCCTATCCTCCTCCAGAATCCGTACCTGAAGGGCAGCCTGGACCAGACCATCTTGACGGGGATCTTGGTCCACCATGGAATCTGTTTTTTCATGTCGGTTCGCGTGAATATAAATTCAGTTAATCAGATCGTGTCGCAGCGGCCTGCCGATCGCCGCACAATCCCAAGCTCGTCGAACAGCCGGTCCCATTTGTGTACCACTTCGGAAAGCCTGAAACGGCTGTGCACCGACTCGCGCGCCTGTGCACCCAGCGTTCTTCTCAAGTCTTCGTTCCCCATCAGCTTCCCGAGCGCCGCCACCAGCGCGTCATGGTCGTCGAGCGGAACCAGCAGCGCGTCTTCGCCGCTTCGCGTGATCTCGCGCGGGCCGCTCGGACAATCGAACACCACGCAGGGCAAACCGATTCCCATCGCCTCCAGCAACACGTTCGGAAAGCCTTCGTAGCGCGAGACCATCGCAAATGCATCTGCGCCGGCCATCGCTTCCCATAGCGATGCAGTTGCTCCGTTGAAAAGGATGCGGCCATGTGCTCCGACCGCTTTGGCCTGCTGTTCCAGTTCGCCCCTGAGCGGCCCGTCGCCATAGATATGCAGATCCCATTCCGGGTAATCCGTTGCAATCTCGGCGAACGCCGCCAGCAGACGACCTGGCTGTTTTTGCGGCACCAGCCGGCCTGCGCTTAACAGAATGTGGCGCTTGCTCTGCCGGGTTGGTGCAAACTTAGTCACCTCTTCGGGCAATGGATTCGGGATCGAACGCACTTTGCGCAATCCGGGGTAAAAATTGACCGTGCGCCCGGCAACCGATTCGGTCTGTACTGCCAAAACATCGGCAAAACGATACGTCGCCTTGCACAGCGCCGTCAGCAACCACGGGTAGCGAAAGGACGGATCGACCCGTTCGCAAACGATCACCGGCACTCGCAGGAATGCACAGGAGAGGATCGCTGCCACGTTCACGTTGGACAGGAAGGAGATCACGACATCTGGTCTTCTTGCGATGACCAGATTGCGCAACGCATGCAAACGTTTTGCATAGGTCCACGCTCCCCTGCGGGTGACGCCGACAATGTCAGCCAGGCAGAGCAGTTCCACCTTGGGTGAAACCGCGTAAAAGCATGTGCTTTCGCCCGAGTAGGTTTGGATCAGCGAAACAGTATCGCCTCGTTCAGCCCAGGCATTGCAGAGCGTCGTCGCTACTCGTTCGGCGCCGCCGTCGTTGAGAGAACTGATCAGGAAGCAGATGTTCATGCAGTCACCGCTTGGCATCAAGCCCGGTTCGGATTTTCAAAAATGGACAGGGAAAATATTTCGTACCGATTTACGACTTCGCCCCGGAAACAACCCTGATCCGCTCCGTCGCCAGCGTCGCTACCGATGACGCGGTCGGCCTCAGCTCCGGTTTCATCACGAACCCATAAGAAACCGCCGGCATGATGACGCGGTGCACGGTGGGTTGTCTGATAGGTTGCGTCCCTAGATAGAAAGCGTAAGCCAGTGCGACCTGGAGCGCAGTAGTTTCGAAAAAGTTATGGCTGAACAGAAAGGACGGCAGGATGCACAAGAAAAGATGCTTGAGCGAGCCGGCATAATAAAAACGGAAAAAAACCGCCAGCATGATGAAAAAACCGACGATGCCGAAATTGACAAGCCATTCGACGATCTCGTTATGGCTGCCGGGAATCAAATTGGACTCACCCGAACCGAAGTAATTGCGCATTTCTCGCATGCCCCCGCCGAACACCGGATGATTCAGAAAAGCGCTGTATGCAGTTTTCAACAGCAGGAAACGCTCCTCTGAACTGTCGTCACCCTGCAGCCGTACCGCGTTGGCATCGTACAGATCAGCCGCGACGCCGGACATGCCCGAGTAGACGTACACGGCAACCAGAATCGGGAGCGAGAACAGCAAGTAAGTCATGAGTCTGCCACCGCGCTCGATTAACTTGTACAGAAAATAAATCGCCAGAAACAGCATGGCTCCCCTGGACTGGGTTACGGCTACGATGAGCCCGCATCCTGCCAGGCACGCCGCTTTCAACCAGATGCGGTTCACCGGCTTGGCCTCTAGTGCGATGAACAGCCAGATCAGGCCCAGCGCCGCGGTTATATTCGGATTCAGGAATCCACCGGGACGAAGCAGTGCCGCCTCGATACCGGTCCCGATATCCCTCTCTTCGGAAACGATCACACCGTTAATCTCCAGCACGATGCCCAGCAGAAGCACCATGATGCTTGCCAGCGGCAGATAGCGAAATGCGTTTGCATCGCTGCCGGAATTGAGCTGGAACACCCGGATTACCATGCAGTAGACGGCAATCCCGAGAAAGAAGTTGACGTAGAGCCGGGACACCGGCGCAGGTGCGTCCAGGTCGCGCAGGTAGTTGGACAGCAGGAAGATGACATACAGCAGGAAAATGATATTGCTCAGCAGGCTGGTCGCGGACTTCT
>JAKFFO010000106.1:0-37636 GCA_036675035.1 Oxalobacteraceae bacterium | reverse complement strand
GTCGACATTGTTGACTATGTGCAGAATTACGAGATTAAGTCCCCGCTCGCGTATGACACTGCCCGCAACTGCCTGATCGATACGCTGGGCTGCGGACTGGAGGCATTGGAATACCCCGCGTGCAAAAAACTGATGGGACCGATTGTCCCGGGTACGATCGTACCGAACGGCGCCAAAGTGCCGGGTACGCAGTTCCAGCTCGATCCGGTGCAGGCGGCCTTCAACATCGGCGCGATGATCCGCTGGCTCGATTTCAACGATACCTGGCTTGCGGCCGAATGGGGTCATCCTTCCGACAATCTGGGCGGCATTCTGGCAACCGCCGACTGGCTCTCGCGCAACGCGGTCGCGGCCGGCAAGAAGCCGCTGAGAATGCGCAACGTATTGACTGCAATGATCAAGGCACACGAGATCCAGGGTTGCATTGCGCTGGAAAACTCGTTTAATAAAGTTGGCCTCGATCATGTGGTACTGGTGAAAGTTGCGACGACCGCAGTTGTTGCCGACATGCTGGGGTTGGCAAGGGATGAAATCCTGAATGCGGTGTCGCTGGCATGGGTGGATGGCCAGTCGCTGCGCACCTATCGTCATACGCCGAATACCGGCTCCCGCAAATCCTGGGCCGCCGGCGATGCGACATCGCGCGCCGTGCGGCTGGCGTTGATCGCCAAGACCGGTGAAATGGGTTATCCATCGGTGCTGACCGCAAGGATCTGGGGTTTCTACGATGTATTGTTCAAGGGACGGCCGTTCGAATTCCAGCGCCCGTACGGCAGCTACGTGATGGAAAACGTGCTGTTCAAGATTTCGTTTCCGGCCGAGTTCCATGCGCAGACCGCGGTGGAAGCGGCGATGACGATCCATGCCGCTTTGAAGAAGGTCGGCAAGTCCGCACAAGACATCAGGAAGATCACGATTCGCACGCACGAAGCCTGCATTCGCATCATCGACAAGAAAGGCCCGCTGAACAACCCCGCCGATCGCGATCATTGCATTCAGTACATGGTTGCGGTGCCGCTGCTGTACGGGCACCTGAATGCGCCGGATTATGAAGACGATGTTGCGGCCGACCCGCGCATAGATGCATTGCGCGACAAGATATCCTGCGTGGAAGATCCGCAATTCACCGCCGATTATCATGATCCGGCCAAGCGTTCGATTGCCAATGCGCTGACGGTGGAAATGAACAGCGGTGAAGTGCTGGAAGAAGTGGTGGTTGAATACCCGATCGGACATGCGCGCCGCCGCAACGAGGGCATCCCTTTGCTTGAAGAAAAATTCAAGACTAATCTCGCCCGGCAATTTCCGGTCAAGCAGCAAAAAGCGATTCTCGATATTTCTCTCGATCAGAAAAAACTCGAAGCAATGCCGGTAAATGAGTACGTTGATTTGTACGTCATCTGAACGGTTTTTGTATGTACGAGCAAGCGCACGTTTGATAAGCTGACGGTGGTGGCCGGCTGCAAGACAATGCAATCGAATTCGGAGGCAATGATGAAATATTCGAACTTCTACAATCATTCAATCAGCGACCCGCAATCATTCTGGGCGGATGAAGCACGGATGATCGATTGGCAGCAGCCATTCTCGCAAACGCTCGACTATTCCAGACCTCCGTTCACGAAATGGTTCGTCGGCGGCAAGACCAACCTTTGTCATAACGCGGTCGATCGCTGGGTCGAGAAGCAGGGCGACAAACCGGCGTTGATCGCCATCTCCACCGAAACCGGCAACGAAAAGGTGTATTCGTTTGCGGAACTGCTGGCCGAGGTCAACCGCACTGCAGCCATCATGCAATCGCTTGGTGTTGCGAAAGGCGATCGGGTGCTGATTTACATGCCGATGGTGGCGGAAGCGGTGTTTGCAATGCTGGCTTGTGCCCGCATCGGTGCGATTCATTCGGTGGTATTCGGCGGGTTTGCCGCCAACAGCCTCGCGACCCGGATCAACGACGCGAAACCGAAGCTGATCGTGTCGGCCGACGCAGGTTCCCGTGCCGGTAAAGTAGTCGAATACAAACCATTGCTGGACGATGCGATCAATCTGGCAAAGCACAAGCCGTCGCATGTATTGCTGGTCAATCGCGGGCTCGCGGCAATGAAGTTGCTGGCCGGCCGCGATGTCGATTACGCAGCCTTGCGTGAACAGCATTTCGATGCGCAGGTACCGGTCGTGTGGCTCGATTCCGACGATACTTCCTACATCCTCTATACGTCGGGTACGACCGGCAATCCGAAAGGGGTGCAGCGCGATGTCGGTGGCTATGCAGTGGCGCTGGCATCGTCGATGAAGCATATTTTCTGCGGCAATCCGGGTGAAACCTATTTCGCGACATCGGACATCGGCTGGGTGGTCGGCCATTCATATATCGTGTACGGCCCGCTGATCGCCGGCATGGCGACGGTAATGTACGAGGGCCTGCCGATTCGGCCGGATGCGGGTGTCTGGTGGAGCATTGTCGAGAAATACAAGGTCACGCGCATGTTTTCGGCGCCGACCGCAGTACGCGTGCTGAAAAAACATCCGCCCGAATTGATGAAAAAATATGACCTGTCGTCACTGAAGGCGTTGTATCTGGCTGGCGAACCGCTGGACGAAACAACCTCGGAATGGATTGCATCGCAATTGGGTGTGCCGGTGATCGATAATTACTGGCAGACCGAGACCGGCTGGCCGATTCTTTCGGTAGCCAAAGGTATCGAGGACACGCCTACGCGGCTGGGCAGTCCCGGTATCCCGATGCCTGGCTACAAGGTAAAGATCGTCAATGAAACGACCGGCGCGCTGTGCGGTCCGAACGAGAAGGGTGTCGTCATGCTGGAAGGGCCGCTGCCGCCCGGTTGCATGCAGACGGTCTATGGCGACGATGAAAGATTCGTCAATACCTATTGGTCGCATCTTGGCGCTGAAATGATTTACTCCACGTTCGACTGGGGTATCCGCGATGCCGACGGCTATTACTTCATCCTTGGCCGCACCGACGACGTGATCAATGTCGCCGGGCACCGGCTCGGAACGCGCGAAATAGAAGAGAGTATTTCCAGCCATCCGAATGTTTCCGAAGTGGCCGTGGTAGGTGTAGACGACAAGATAAAAGGGCAAGCCGCAATCGCGTTCGTAATTCTGAAGAATGTGGATGCAGCGGCGACGTCGCAGGAAGCGGAAATCGTGGCGATTGTCGATAAACAGCTGGGAGCGGTCGCGCGGCCGTCACGAGTACATTTCGTGACTGCGCTGCCGAAGACACGATCCGGCAAACTGCTGCGCCGTTCAATACAGGCGATTTGCGAAGGGCGCGATCCCGGCGATCTGACGACGATAGAAGATCCTTCGTCATTGCAGCAAATCAAGGCAGCGCTCACGGAATAAAACGGGCCAGAAGGCGGTGTGGGAAAATAGCACCAATTAACCTCTCGATCGCCAAGGACACAGTGCAATGAGATCGACCAGAGCAACGGCTGCGATTGAGCGACTCAAGCGGCGCAGCGGCGATACCGGATATTCGATGGTGCGCAATGCAGATGGATTGTTTTACCTGGTGCGCACATCGGACCAGGGAGCAATCGAAAAGCTGAGCGAACCGCTGGAACAGGATGCGTTCGTCGCGTTCGTCAACAGTCTCGGCCCGCAAACCCCCAGAAGAATCACCAAGATGGATGCTGCGTTCGAAAAGCAGCTCACGCGCAAGACCTGATACCGGAAATTTCCGGTTCAATGGATTCCATTCAAGCCGGTTGCGGGGCATAATGATGCGCCGCCGGTTTCCCTCGGTTTGTCATTCGTCACGCTTAGATTCGGTGACCGCTCGGCCTTCGCTCGGGCCAAGGCAGCTAAGCCCGAAAATTTCCCGCGCGACGCACAAAACATGAGGTGACACGTGAAATTAAAGATGGCCAAAAACTCGCTGTTCGCAATCCTGCTGCGCTCGCCGTGGTGGGTCAGCATCGGCGTTGCCGGCGCCATTGCATTGATCTCGCTGGCGGCACTGCCGAAGCAGTATGCCGTTTATGGGATCATCAGCAGCTGGCCGTTCCTTCTTATCGGCATGATCGCTGCATGGAAGCAGGCGCGCGCGCCGAGTGCCGCACGCGTCACTGACACGCTCGAAAAAATCTGTGCGATGTCGTGGCGCGATTTTTCCAGTGTCGTCGAAGATGCATTCCGGCAGGACGGATATACGGTAGCGAAGCTGGATAGCCGCGAAGCGGACATCGCGATAAGCAAGGCGGGCAAAACCGCCCTGGTCAGTTGCAAACGCTGGAAGGCGGCTAGTGTCGGAATCGAGCCGTTGCGCGAGCTGCATGCCGCCATTGAGAAACAGGAAGCGCATGAAGGAATTTATCTCACGACGGGTATCGTTTCGGACAATGCAAAGCGCTTCGCAACCGAGAAAAAAATTCAGGTAGTGCAGGGCGGGGATCTGGCCCGGATGCTGCTGGCAATGCGAAATAATAAAGAAGTAACCGGTTAAGGAAGCGGTTTCCGGCAGACTAGCTGATTGCAAATGCCAACAGTCGTTTGTTTGATGCCGCTGATTTTGCTTATATATGCCGTTATGTTTCTTGCAACCTGCAACATGCAACATGCATATGGACATAAATACAATTATCGATATGCGATTTTCATATAAGCATAATTAGTAAATATAGTTTGGAAATATAAGCCCAACAAGTAAAGTAGATCGTTGGTAAAACGCCGGGTTCGGAAAACATAATGCAGCATTGTCAAAACGGTAACCTCCGTGTGTTGCAGGATTCGGTTGATGTTTGCGGTAATTTTTTGAGAATTGAATTTCAATGAAGCTTTCATTCAAGGATGTAGAAAAGCGTTTTTCCGATCTTCACGTGATCGATAATTTCAGCCGCGAAATCGACGCCGGTGAGTTGGTGGCGCTGGTCGGGCCGTCCGGTTGCGGGAAATCGACGTTGCTGCATATCGCCGCCGGTTTGGAAACCCCGAGTAAAGGACAAATTCTGGCAGACGGCAGTGCGGTAGATGGTCCGCATCCGGAACGTACGCTAATGTTTCAGGAAAACGCGCTTTATCCCTGGTTGACCTTGATAAGAAATGTAGCGCTTGCGCTGGAATTTCAAAAGGTCGACAAGCAGGAAGCGGACAAGCAGGCGCGCGAGTGGCTTGCAAAAGTCAACCTGAAAGGTTTTGAGGATTATTACCCGCATCAGGTCTCTGGCGGAATGCGGCAACGGGCAGCGCTGGCACGTGCGTTCATTTCGCGTCCCAAGGTATTGCTGCTCGACGAGCCGTTCGGTGCGCTGGATGCGCTCACGCGGATGACGTTGCAAGATGTGTTGCGCCAATTGATACGCGAGGAGCGGCCGACTGTCCTGCTGGTCACGCACGACGTTGACGAGGCTTTGTTCCTGGCCGACCGTATCCTGGTGTTCAGCCAGCGCCCCGCCACGGTGCTGCGCGAATTCAACCTTGCCCACCACGAAAAGACACACGATTTGTCGGAGTTCGCAGCGATACGCCGGCAAATTCTGGAGCTGCTCGGCATTAATGCCGAGCAGGACGAGATTGCTAAATCAATAGAAGGAGCAGAAGTATGAAACTGTCACGAATCGTTCTTTCCGCACTCGCGGTATTGACCATCGCAAGTAATGCGATGGCAGCCGAAAAATTCAAGGTCGGCTATTTGCGGGTGATGGATGATGCGCAGGCGATTGCTGCCTACGAAGGCGGGTTTTACAAGAAGCAGGGACTGGATGTCGAGCTGGTCGAATTCAAATCCGGCACCGACCTGATCAAGGCGATTGTCGGCGGACAGCTGGATACCGGTGTGCTCGGTTTCACCAATGCGGTGGCCTGGGCGTCAAAAGGCGCCGACCTGAAAGTGATCGGCGGCGCACAACATGGCTATCACGCGATAGTCGTGCGCGACGATACCGGCATCAAGAATGTCGCCGACCTGAAAGGACGTACTCTTGCGTCGCAGGCGCAGGGCAGTACCGCCGATACGGTACTGAAAGGCGTGGTCCTGAAGAATGCCGGCTTGAAGCCGGAAGACGTCAATGTTCTGGGCGTCAGTCCCCAGGTTGCGGTGCAGTCGCTGATCGGCAAGCGGGTCGATGCGGCGTTCCTGTTCGAGCCGCAAGCGACGATTGCGCAACTGGTGGCGCCGGTCAAGCAGATCTATGAAATCGGCGAAGTCTGGCCTTTTCCGTGCATGGTCGTGATCACCTCCGGTGAGACGCTGAAGAATCGCCGCGACGATGTCTGGAAATCGCTTGACGCACAGCGGGAGGCGATCGATCTGCTGCAGAAGAAACCGATGGACGCTGCGAAGCTGATTGCCAACTACTTTATTTCGCAGCCGACATTGACGACCTTGAAGAATGGCGAGGTTCCTCGCGAAGTCGTGATCCGTGATGCGATCAAGAGTCAAACGTTCAGCGCAGTGCTGACCGACAAGGAGCGGCTGCGGATGCAGGAAATCGCCGATATCCTGCATGAACAGGGTTCCTTGAAGACCAGGGACGGCAAGCCGTTTGAAGTCAACAGCATTATTGACTTGGCCTGGCAAAAGGACCGCAAACTGTAAGATAATTCGTCGGCGCCATTTTTCGCAGATCGATCTGTGCGGCGTTTGACAGCGCAGTATTTTTCAGGACCGTTTTCGGAACAAATGTAGAGCGCAGGCAATGGAGTCAGTGACGCCAACGATCCGATTGCAATTGGTTGAAATTGTAATCATACGTGCCTGAACGATGGCTTTGCATGTTTCGTAAATGTGCCATGTTGGAAATGGCCGGCGCCAAGCCGGCCATCTTATTTTTGATCAGACCATGAGTACTCAGATTCGTCTTTCCGGTTATCGCAAGAAACTTGCTGGTGTTCTGGCGATTTTATTTATCCTGCTGATCTGGCAGATTGTTGCGTGGTTTCTTCCCGACTTCCTGATGCCAGATGTGCCGATTGTTATCGCACGTCTTTGGGAAGAGATCCAGTCGCCTGAATTTCGCGCTGCACTTTCAGGTAGCCTGATCAGGCTGGGCGGCGGATTTGGTGCGGCACTGCTATTTGGTATCGGGTTCGGCCTGATCGGCGGTGTGCTGTATTTTTTCCGGGAAGTCCTGAAGTCGGTCATCAT
The DNA here is from genome assembly GCA_036675035.1 of Oxalobacteraceae bacterium. Taxonomy (GTDB): domain Bacteria; phylum Pseudomonadota; class Gammaproteobacteria; order Burkholderiales; family Burkholderiaceae_D; genus MESE01. The sequence continues at coordinate 30,525 of JAKFFO010000106.1, read as the reverse complement.
CATCCTGCAGTCGATCCCGTCGATCGCATGGGTGCCGCTGTTTCTGATTCTGATGGGTTTTGGCGATCTTCCGATCATGGTGGTCGTCGCGTTGGCCGCGTTCTTTCCCGCGGCGCTGTCGGTGATGAATGCAACCGAAAGTGTACAGCAGGTGCATGTATCGGCGGCACGGGTAATGGGCGCAAGTCGTTGGGATTTGATCAAGCATGTTTATCTGCCTGCCGTCATGCCGGAATTGATCACTGGTACCCAGCTTGCTTTCGGCAATGCGTGGCGCGCACTGATATCGGCCGAGATGCTGGTCGGGTTCGGCCAAGGACTGGGACGCTCATTGGCTTATGCCGGCGAGACGGCCGACATGATCGGCGTCATGATGAACATTCTGGCAATCGGCATTCTGGCGCCCATGATCGATCAGCTGGTACTGGAAAATCTGAAGCATCGCGTACTGCGCTATCAATACGTTTGAAGATGGACACCACCTTTCTCATCAAGCGGTCGTTTTTGCTGCGCGCAATGATGGCAGGCGCGCCGGGATTCATCTGCATGGTTCCGCATGCGGCTGACACGGTGGAACGTGCAGGACAACGCGATACGTTGACGGTTGGAATGCGTCATATCGCACCGGCTTATGCCGCCGGTGCCAAGTTTCGTACTCAGGAAAACATCGATTCGGCGCTCGCAGAGCTGGTGGCCGGACATCTGAAATCCGAGCTGAACGGTGTTCCGGTATCGCCAAAAGAATCCGCCAAAGTGGTGACCTCGCGTAAAGCCGACATCGCGCTGGCGGCAATTTCCGACCTTACTCCATTACCCAAATCGGTTGCCACCATACCGACCGGCTATTCGTCGGGACCGATGGCCATCATGCGCACCGATACCGACATCAAGGCCTGGAAAGATTTAAAAGGGCGGAAAGTTTGTGTATCCGGTGATGGAAATTACGTCGGCACGATTGCCCGGAGTTATGGCGCGGTTGAGAAAGTTTTCCGGGCGCCTGCGGACTCGTTGCTGGCGCTCAGGATTGGCGACTGCGATGCGGCGGTTCATGATAGCGTGATGCTGGAACAATTGATCAAGCTGCCTGAGTGGAAAAAATTTTCGGCGACGCTTCCGGTCGGCCCGCTTGCCCCGCTTGTATTTGTCGTTCCGTCGGACGATGTGCGCACCGTGACCGCGTTGAACAAGATTGCCAGAGAATGGTCGTCGACCAAGCGTTTGACGCAGGTGGCCGAACAAAAAGTCCGCAATATTGCGTTTGAGGTATATCTCGATCAGGACGTTCCCGACTGCCACTGATTGCGTAGTCGCAATGCGGTATTTTCCCGATCCCGGGTCAGTTTTTTGTGCCCCAGATTTCCGCTAAGCGGTTGTCGCGGCCACAGCTGGTCCGATAAAATTTATATCGGACGGGGTTCTTTTTGTAATAATCCTGGTGGTATTCTTCTGCCGGATAAAAACGGGTTGCCGGCGCGATTTCGGTATGGATTTGCTTTACCCTGCCGGCTTTCAGAACTTCCGCCTTGCTCGCTTCTATCGCATTTTTTTCCGCCTCGTTCTGGTAGAAGATTGCGGTCCGGTACTGATTGCCGACATCGCAGAACTGCCGATCTTTCACCGTCGGGTCAATGGTTTTCCAGAAATATCGAACCAGTGCCGAATAGCTGACTTTAGATGGATCGTAAGCCACGCGCACCGCTTCTGTGTGGCCGGTACCACCTGCGCTTACCTGCTCATAGGTCGGGTTCGGCGTCTGACCTCCGGTATAGCCGGATTCCGCAGCCAGCACACCCGGTACTTTTTCAAAATCCGCTTCGGTACACCAGAAGCAACCGCCGGCAAAAATTGCGGTGGCTGTCTTCGACGCCGCTGTCGGCGCAGGCACGCCTTGTTCAGCAGCCGCATGGCTGGTCATCAGAAGCGACCCCAGCACCATCAATATTTTCATTGCCGATTTCATGTTCGCAACTCCGGTAATTTTTCAGTCGATGGCACGAACCTCAACGCGAGGCCATTATTGCAATATCGCAAGCCTGTGGGTTTTGGTCCATCGTCGAACACATGCCCCTGATGTCCGCCACAGCGAGCACAATGATATTCGGTGCGCGGAAAAATGATCTTGAAATCGCGGCGTTTCCCGACTGCCCCTGGTAACACGTCGAAAAAACTCGGCCAACCGGTGCCGCTTTCATATTTCTTCTCACTACTGAACAGCGGGAAATAACAGGCGGCACAAACATAGGTGCCGGGCCGTTTCTCCGCATTCAACGGACTGCTGTTGGGCGCCTCCGTATCTTCTTCGAACAATACCGCGTAGCGTTGTTCCGATAGCAAATTTCGCCATTCGGATTCTGATTTTTTCAATGCATTTACGGCCAGCGATATTTTTGCAAGGGGCAACAACGCAAGGCCTGATGACAGGCGAAGCAGATTACCCAACATTCGACGACGATTCATGATGCCTCCAATTGGCTAGACTGCCGATCGTTTGGATTAGCAAGTATTTGACCCACCGCGGTTTGTCGATGGCCGGCCAGCTTACTTACAAAAAAGTTTTAACCGACATGGTGCTGCGATGTCGGAATAGAGCGGCAAGATGCCGGGCTCTTGAATTTATACGCAAAGAACTGCGGTTCGGAGTCAGGATTTTTCGCGATCGTGCTCAATAATCTTATTATGATCTTGTTGGGGCGTTTGCACGCGAACTTGGAGATGATCGTGCCAGACTGCCAGAGTTACTGACCTGGTGTTCGGAAGCGATTACGGCATTGCCGGCACTTCCAAAAAGAGCGGATTTGCCTTCACTTTTCCCTTGGGTTCGCGCCAAGGCTGCCGGCAGATGCTTTGGTTGAGGGCGACTGAACGCAAGGCGCGACGAACTACAAGTCGATGGTCGCAATGACCGGAGTATGGTCGGAGGGTTGTTCCCACTTGCGCGGAATCTTGTCGATCACGCAGGCGCTGCAGCGTGCCGCCAGGGCGGTGGACAGCAGGATATGGTCGATTCGCAATCCCATGTTGCGGCGAAAAGCCATCTGGCGGTAATCCCACCAGCTGAACATTTTGTCCGCCTGGTCGAACAGGCGAAACGCATCTACCAGTTTCAGCTCACACAAACGTTGAAACGCCTCGCGCTCGCGATCCGACACCAGTACCTGGCCTTGCCATGACACGGGATCATGCACGTCGCAGTCGGCTGGAGCGATATTGTAATCACCGAGGATCGCGAGATTCGGATGAGTCTTCAGTTCCTCGGCAAGCCAATCCTGTAATGCCTGCAGCCATTTCAGCTTGTATTGATATTTGTCCGAGTCGACTGACTGACCGTTCGGAACATAAGCGCAAATCACGCGCACGTCTTCTATCGTGGCGGCGATAATCCGCTGCTGTTCGTCCGGGAAAAGCGGGTTGTTCTTGACGACATCCCGTATCGGGTGCTTTGAAATAATCGCCACACCGTTATAGGTCTTTTGCCCGGAGAACGCGGTTTGATAGCCAATTTCGTCGAATGCAGTAACCGGAAATTTATCGTCGGTCATCTTGATTTCCTGCAAACACAGTACATCTACCGGATTATCGGCCAGCCATTGCAGCACCTGCGGCAAGCGGACCTTCAATGAATTCACGTTCCAGGTGGCGAGTTTCATCTGATTGCTTTCTTAAACGGGCCAGGAAATCAAGCTGATTGCTGTTCCGACAAAAATGGATAGTCGATATAGCCGGCTGCACCGGGAGTATAGATCGTCTTGGGATTGATCGGATTCAACGGCGCCTGTACACGCAGTCGTTCCACCAGATCCGGATTCGAGATAAAAGGCCGTCCGAAAGCAATCATGTCGGCCAGGTTGTTTTTGCGCGCATTGCGCGCGAGCACGAGATCGTAGCCATTGTTCGCGATATAGATTCCTTTGAATGAACGCCGAAGGATCTGCAGATCAAAACCGTTCTCGACTTCGCGCGGCCCGCCGGTTGCACCTTCGACCACATGCAGATATGCCAGCCCGAATCGGTTGAGCGCGTTGACCGCATGCACGAACAGCGGCTCCGGATCGCTATCGCCGCAATCATTTGCCGGACTGATCGGCGACAGCCGAACGCCGACACGGTCGCCACCCCAGACCGCTACCACCGCTTCGGTGACTTCGAGCAGGAAGCGGGTGCGATTTTCGATCGAGCCGCCGTATGCATCGGTGCGCCGATTGGTTTTGTTGCGCAAAAACTGATCGATAAGATAACCGTTGGCGGCGTGTATCTCGACCCCGTCGAATCCTGCCTCAAGCGCGTTTCGCGATGCGAGTCGATACTGTTCGGTGACACCGGGGATTTCATCCAGTGCCAGCGCCCGCGGCGTGACAAACGGCATGAAGCCGGATTCGGTAAACGCTTTGCCTGCCGGTTGTACTGCCGACGGTGCAACCGGCAGCGCGCCGTCTGGTTGCAGCGACGGATGCGAAATACGTCCGACATGCCATAGCTGTAGGAAGATGCGTCCGCCGGCGGCATGAACCGAAGCGGTTATTTTTTTCCATCCTGCGACCTGCGCCGGCGAATAAACGCCAGGCGTAAAGGCGTACCCCTTGCCCTGCTGTGAAATTTGTGTTGCCTCCGCGATCAGCAAGCCGGCGCTTGCGCGCTGTTCATAATATTGCGCCGCCAGTTCGCTTGGAATGTCGCCTTTCTGTGCACGACTTCTGGTCAGTGGGGCCATGGCAATACGGTTACTCAATGCATAAGGCCCCAGGTTGAACGGTTCAAACAGGTCGCTTTCCTGTGAAACATGCATATTCGTTGTGGACATTGATTGGATTCCTTGAGGTGGAGCTTGCCTGCTTACCTCATTTGATTGACCTGAAAGGCCCGGCAAGAAAGGAAGGCAGCTCCGTCGGAAGTTGCGTGAAGAGGCCACGCCGGCAACCGGCCTGTCGACCTGTGGCCGGCGCGGTGTCGCAGTTGCTTTACTTGTTCGATGCGGCGCGATTGATCAGGAAGGTGGTGAGCAACGGCACGGGGCGGCCGGTGGCACCCTTGGCTGCGCCGCTTTTCCAGGCCGTGCCCGCGATATCAAGATGCGCCCACGTGTATTTTTTCGTGAAGCGTTCAAGAAAACACGCAGCGGTAATGCTTCCTCCCGCCGGGCCGCCGATATTGGCCATGTCGGCGAAATTGGATTTGAGCTGTTCCTGATAACTGTCTTCGATCGGCATGCGCCATGCGGTGTCGTTCGAGCTCTTGCCAGCCGCAAGCAGCTGGTCGGCAAGCGCATCGTGTTCGGCATCGTGGCGGGAAAACAGGCCCGAGTTGTGATGGCCGAGTGAGGTAATGCAGGCACCGGTCAGTGTTGCGATGTCGATCACCGCCGCCGGCTTGAAACGTTCGACGTAGGTCAGTGCATCACAGAGGATCAGGCGGCCTTCCGCATCGGTGTTGAGAACCTCGATGGTCTGCCCGGACATCGACGTCAAAATATCGCCCGGCTTGGTCGCGCGACCGGAAGGCATGTTTTCACAGGCCGGGATCACGCCGATTACATTGAGCTTCAATTTCAGCTCCGCAATCGCCCGGAAGGTTCCGAGAACTGACGCTGCACCGCACATGTCGTACTTCATCTCGTCCATACCGGCGCCGGGCTTCAGCGAAATTCCGCCGGAATCGAAAGTGATTCCCTTGCCGACCAATACCGTCGGCGCATCCTTTGCCTTGCCGCCCATGTGCCTGAGCACGATGAATTTGGGTGGCTCCTCGCTGCCGTTGGTAACGCCGAGGAAGCTTCCCATCTTGAGCGCCTGCATTTGCTTGCGGTCGAGGATTTCGACGCTGAGCGGGTATTCCTTCGCCAGTTTTTTTGCAGTACTGGCGAGGTAGGTGGGCGTGCAGACATTCGGCGGCAAATTGCCGAGATCTTTGGTCAGATCCACGCCATTTGCCAATGCCACACCTTGAGCAACGGCGGCTTTTGCTTCGCCGGCAGCGGAAGCGGGCACCGCGAATGCCACTTTCTTCACGCCGGACGGTGCCGGTTCGCTTTTGCTTTTCATGCCGTCGAACCGGTAAAGGTTTTCGCGCATGGTCAATACCGAGTGGCAGAGCGCCCAGCCGGCATCGCGCTCCTTGATTCCATTGAAGGGAAAAGCGACGACAGCATCGCCGGTGCCCAGCGACGCATATACGCGTGCAGTCGCCTGCACGGCAGTCAGAAAATCCTTGTTGCTTATCGATTCGTCCTTGCCCAGCCCGACCAGCAGGATACGTTCGGCCGCGACGCCGTCAGTTCCGCGAATCAACAGCGTGGTCCCGGGTTTCCCGGTAATATCTCCGGACTTGAGCGCGGCAGCAATCGCGCCATTGCGATTCAAGCCCTGCGCAGCTTCGCTCAGCTTTTTATTTTCAAACACGCCCACGGCGATGCACCCGGTCTTTGCCTGCGCAATCGGGTTTTTTCCATCGAATGTTTTTATGCTAAAGTCCATGATCGCTCCTTTAATTTTTTCAATTATAGTCTTCGAATGATTTTTCAGCGCGCGCTACGACGCGAATTGATCAGCACCGCCGGCGCCGTCTTCACCACGCTCTTCACGATCACTATTACCGTCATGCTGATTCGCATACTGGGTCAGGCTGCGGGAGGCAAGGTGGCGTCGCAGGACGTGGTCGCACTGATCGGATTCGCGGCCCTGAACTATCTGCCAATCATACTGAGCCTGACCAGTTTCGTCTCCGTGCTGATGGTCGTATCGCGCAGCTATCAGGATTCGGAAATGGTAGTCTGGTTTGCGTCCGGCCTGAGTTTGTCGAAGTGGATCAGACCGGTGCTCTCGTTTGGCCTGCCTATCGTGGTGCTGATAGCGATCCTGAGTTTCATGGTAACGCCCTGGGCCAATCGGCAAAGCGCCGAGTTCAGGGAACGCTTCGAGAAGCGCGAAGACGTGGCGAAGGTTTCGCCGGGCCGTTTCCAGGAATCGTCGTCGTCCGATCGTGTGTTTTTTGTTGAAGGCATATCGGGCGATGCGACGCACGTGCGGAACGTATTCGTCAATACGACGCGGAACGGACAGAACAGCGTGGTCGTCGCCCGTGAGGGGACGATCGAAGTCGACAAGCAGGGCGATAAATTTCTGGTGCTGGAGGATGGTCGCCGATATGACGGCGCGCCGAGCCAGCCGGATTTCCGGTTGATGGAATTCGATCGCTACGGCGTGCTGGTATCGCGGCAGTCGGCGGCATTGGGCGCTGACCGATCCGCGCGCGCACTGTCGACACGGGCGCTGCTCGAAGACATGAATAATTTCAATAAGGGCGAACTGTTGTGGCGGACGGCGCTGCCGATCATGGGCATGCTGCTGATGCTGTTTGCGATTCCACTGAGCTTTGTGAACCCGCGCGGTGGAAGATCAGGCAACCTGATGATTGCGCTGATATTGTTCGTGGTCTACAGCAATATGATCAGCGTGTTCCAGGCATCGGTCGTGCAGAACCGGTTGTCGTTGCAGTTGGCCTGGTGGCCGATTCATGTGCTGGTCATGCTGATGATCTTTGCACTTTTTCTTTGGCGACTGAACATGAACAGCCGCTATCATCCGTTGGTCATCTGGACATCCCTAAAGCGTACCTATTTTCCGGGTCGGAAGGTTCCGCAGTGAAAGTCCTGCAAAGATATTTTGCAAAAGAAATAATCAGGGCGGTCATGTTCGTGCTGCTCGCATTTCTTGCGCTGTTCGCGTTTTTTGATTTGATCAGCGAATTGAAACTGATCGGTCGCGGCGGATACGAGCTTCAGCATGCGTTTCTTTACGTATTCATGAGATTGCCGGGGTACACCTATGAGTTGATGCCGATCGCTGCATTGATCGGCACGATCTGGGTACTTGCACAATTTGCATCCCAATCGGAATTTACCATCATGCGGGTATCGAGCATGTCGACCTGGATGGCTGGTGGCATCCTGGCGCGGATCGGCATCCTGTTTGCGGTAATCACGTTCCTGTTCGGGGAAGTTCTTGCGCCAAAGGCCAACGAACTCGCAGAGAAACTGAGACTCAAGGCGCAAGGAACATCGATCTCGCAGGAATTCCGGTCCGGGCTTTGGGCCAAGGACGTGATCCGCAAGGATGGTACTTCCGGCGCTCAGATCGGCTCGCGTTTCCTGAACGTTCGCGATGTACGCACGAATGGAGAACTGCTGGGCGTAAAGATCTACGAGTTCGATCTGAATTTCCGGATGTCTGCAATGATTACGGCAGCCAGTGCGGTGTACCAGGGTGCGAATACCTGGAAACTGGCGAATGTATCGGAAACACGTTTTCCTGTCGAAAATGCCGATTCATCCGACGCGCTACGGGAGCTTGCTGCGGCGATTTCTACGCAGTCGATGGCGTCCAAGATTTTGGTGTCGGAAATCACCCCCGAAATCCTGGCAGTGCTGTTTGCCGATCCCGACCGCATGTCCGCGTACGATCTTTCCGCCTATACCAGGCACCTGAAAGAAAACAAGCAGCGCGCGGAGCGTTATGAAATCGCGTTCTGGAAAAAGCTGACCTATCCGTTTGCGGTGTTCGTGATGATGGCGCTTGCGCTGCCTTTTGCCTATCTCCATTTTCGCTCCGGCGGCGTCAGCCTGAAGATATTTACCGGCATAATGATCGGCGTCAGCTTCCAACTGATCAACAGTCTTTTTTCGCATCTCGGTTTATTGAATACCTGGCCCGCACTGATGACCGCGGTGATGCCCAGCATATTATTTCTGTTGATTGCGATCGCGGCGCTGTCATGGATGGAGCGGCATTGATGAAGACCCGGGCATTGGTGCTGTTTGCGCATGGTGCTCGTGATCCGGGCTGGGCTGCGCCGTTCGAGCGCTTGCAGCAGCTGGTCCAGTCGCAGCTGCCGGATAGCGTGGTATCGCTTGCTTATCTCGACCTGATGACGCCGCGCTTGCCTGACATGGTGGATAGTCTGGTTGAACAGGGATGCGTTGACGTTACCGTAGTGCCGGTTTTTCTGGGCCAGGGCGGCCACGTATTACGCGATCTTCCGCTGATCGTCGAACAGTTGCGGCAAGATCATTCCGGCTTGGTGCTCAGGGTCGTCGGTGCGGCGGGCGAGGATGCATTGGTATTGAATGCGATTGCAAAATATTGCGTCGACGCGTTGTCAGGATAAGCCCGCAAGATGTGCGATATCGCGCGGGGCCAGCGCATCGCCGATAATCACCAGTACCGGTCCGCTGAATTGAGCAAGGCCCTGTTCCAGCGAAATCAGCTGCAAGCGCAATACGCGCTCATTGGTACGGCTGCAGTTTTCGACGACCATGACCGGCGTATCCGGAGAGCGGCCTTGCGCCAGTAAACGCTGCGCGGTCTTGATGGCTTCCTTCCCTCCCATGTACTGCACCAGCGTGTCGCAATCCGGCATCGTTACCTGATCAGGCAGGCTGTGTCCGGTGCTTGACGTGAAAAAAGCGACGCTGCGTGCAATTCCCCGTTTGGTCAACGGCTGCCGAGTCGAGGCGGCAGCAGCAAGCGCGGCAGTAATCCCCGGGATGATTTCAACGTCGATGCCATGTGCCTCAAGCGCCGACAGCTCTTCATCGGCGCGTCCGAACAGCATCGGATCGCCGCCTTTCAGCCGGACTACCAGTTTGTATTTTGTCGCAGATTCAACCAGTTGCTGGTTGATGAAAATCTGGGCGGTAGAGCGTTGCCCGGAACGTTTGCCAACCGGGATTTTGATGGCTTGCGGGCAAAGCTGCAGCATTTCGTCGGTGACCAGTGCGTCATGCAGAACGACTTCGGCTTGCGCTAGGATGCGGGCGCCACGCACGGTAATCAGGTCGGCGGCGCCTGGGCCGGCACCTACCAGATAGACCTTTCCCAATCCCGGCTTTCGTGACGGCATACCTTCCTTGAATGATTCAGTTTAACCGAGCCGAATCATACCAGCCGCGACTGTCTGATGCGTCACCTCGTCAATCAGAATGAAGGCGCCGGTCGAGCGGATCGCGTCGTACGCATCGGCGGCCAGCGGTTGCTGTACCGAGAGCGTGATATTGGCAATGCCGTTCAAGTTCAATGCGTCTGCCGGACGTTTTTCCTGGGTATTGATGTCGAGCAGTGTATCGATCCGTACCACACGAGCTGCCACCTGCTTCGTGGTGTGCTTGAGCCAGTATTTGCGTCGCAGGTCCAGCGGCTCTTCGGAAAGCCAGCATACGTCGGCATTCACGGTTTTCAGCAATGTGGCGGGCTGCGCGGTCGCGGCCAGCATGTCGCCGCGCGAAATGTCCAGGTATTCATTGAGCATCAAGGTCACGGACTGGCCTGCCGCTGCCGATTCGAGCGATCCATCGAGTGTCACGATGTCTTTCACAGTGGCCGTCTGGCCGCTCGGCTGCACCGTCAGTTTGTCGCCCTTGCTGACTTTGCCGGCTTCGATGCGGCCCATGTAACCGCGGAAATCGTTCGCTTCATGCCCCTTGTGCCGGGCCACCAGCTGTACCGGAAAGCGGAATGGATCGTCATGCGATTCGTCGTAGACGCTTAATGATTCCAGCAACTGGATCAGCGTCGGACCCTGATACCACGGCATCCTGTCGCTTGCCGTTACTACGTTGTCGCCGGCCAGCGCCGATAGCGGAATTGCGCGGACGTTCTTCAGACCAAGCCGGTTCGCGAACGCCTGGTACGCGCCAACAATACGCTCGTATACCGCCTGGTCGTAATCAACCAGATCCATCTTGTTGACCGCCACGACGATATGTTCGATCTGCAGAAGATGTGCGATGGTCGAATGGCGCTTGGTCTGGATCAGCAGTTCAACACTTCCGTCGTCACCCAGTTTCACTTTTGATACGTCGACCAGGATGATCACGGCGTCGGCGGTCGATGCGCCGGTGACCATGTTGCGCGTGTATTGCTCGTGCCCGGGAGTGTCGGCGATGATGAACTTGCGGTTCGGCGTGGCGAAATAACGGTAGGCGACGTCGATCGTGATGCCTTGCTCGCGCTCGGCCTCCAGTCCATCGGTGAGCAGCGACAGGTCGACGGCATCGCCGACCGTGCGCTTGTGTTTTGCGCGGGACATCGCATCCAGCTGATCGGCGAATATTCCCTTGCTGTCGAACAGCAGCCGGCCGATCAGCGTGCTCTTGCCGTCGTCGACCGAACCGGCAGTAATGAAACGCAGCAAACCGCGCTCCTGCGGCGCATGTTCGAGTTTGGAAAATTCTTGTTCTGCAGCCACGGCGTTCATCAGAAATACCCTTCCTTCTTGCGTTTTTCCATCGATGCTTCGGACGTCTGGTCATCCATGCGCGTCGCGCCCCGCTCGGTAATCTGCGTCACTGCAGTTTCGGCGATGATCGCCTCGACCGTGGCTGCATCGGAAGCGACCGGGCAAGTGCAGGATATGTCCCCGACGGTACGGAAACGCACTGTGCGCATTTCGATCTTTTCTCCTTCCCTGGCTGGCGTCAGATCGGTCAGCGGCACCAGCAGGCCGTTGCGCGGAATTACCTGTCGCTGATGCGCGAAATAGATCGGCGGCAGTTCGAGTTTTTCGCGTGCGATGTATTGCCACACGTCGAGTTCGGTCCAGTTCGAAATCGGAAATACGCGCATGTTTTCGCCAGGATGCACGCGCGTGTTATACAAGTCCCACAGCTCCGGACGTTGCGCTTTCGGATTCCATTGGCCGAACTCGTCGCGGAATGAAAAAATCCGTTCCTTGGCGCGCGCCTTCTCTTCGTCACGGCGTGCGCCGCCGATGCAGGCATCGAACTTGTGTTCCGCAATCGTCTCCAGCAGGGTTACCGCTTGCGCGGCATTGCGCGAATCGGTTTGCGGATTTCGCAGGCGGACCGTGCCACGCTTGATCGAGTCTTCGACGGAGCCGACGATCAGCCGCTCGCCCATTTCGGCAACACGTTTGTCGCGAAAGGTAATGACTTCCTCGAAGTTATGGCCGGTGTCGATATGCACCAACGGGAATGGAAAGCTTCCCGGTCGAAAAGCCTTTTCCGCAATGCGCAGCAGCACTACCGAATCCTTGCCGCCGGAGAACAGCAATGCCGGATTGGCGCACTCCGCGGCGACTTCCCGCATGATGTGGATTGCTTCCGATTCAAGCCAATCCAGGTGCCGCTGGTTGATGGAGCCTTGGGCTGCTTCGAGAAATAATTTATCAACTGCTGTATTCATTTTTCAGGCCGGTGTTGTTTGCGTTGTCGATTTGATTCGAACCAGTTTGCCGTCGACGACATGCAAGCCGCATTCTTTCGATTCAGGGTTTTCCCACCACCAGCGTCCGGCGCGAACGTCTTCGCCGGGCTGGATCGCGCGAGTGCATGGCTCGCATCCGATCGACGGATATCCTTTGTCATGCAGCGGGTTGTAGGGCACGTTGTTGGTCCGGATGTAATGCCAGACATCTTCTTCCGACCAGTCGGCCAGCGGATTGAACTTGACCATTCCGTGTGCGTCATCCTGTTCCTGAATATCCAGCGCCGCGCGGGTGGTCGATTGCGCGCGGCGCTGTCCGGTAATCCACGCCTTGTTGCCGGCGAGCGCACGATTCAACGGTTCGACCTTGCGAATGCGGCAGCACTCCTTGCGCATGTCGACGCTGTCGTAAAACGCATTCAGCCCGTTTTCCTTGATGTACGCATCCACCGCAGCCGTTTCGGGACGATAGAGACTCACGTCGCAGCCGTAACTTTCCCGGATTCGATCGAGCATGCCCAGTGTTTCCGCATGCAGGCGGCCGGTCTCCAGTGAAAAAATACCGATCGGAAGTTTGCTGTGCAGGATCATGTCGGTCAGGACCATGTCCTCTGCTGCCAGACTTGACGCAAATACCGCTGGCGAAAAATCGCTTGCGATGCGTGCGAGCGTGGCTTGCGTCGCGGCGACCAAGGTCGAAAACTGGTCGGATCTCATTGCTCCAGCGCTTTCTGCTCGCGGTGTACCCGATTGACGCGGCGGAATAAAGGCGACTTCAGATCCCATGCCGCCTGGTAGGCTTCCGAGAAATCGAACAGGCTTTTCAGCGCGTCATGAATGTTGCGGTCCTCACGCGTCGCAAACGAATTGAATCCGACCCGTTGCATGTAAAACATCTGATCGCGCAGGACATCGCCGATCGCGCGCAATTCGCCGGTAAAGCCGAGCCGCTCACGCAAATTGTAGGCAATCGAATAGCCGCGGCCATCAGAGAATTTCGGAAAATCGATCGCGATCACCGAGAGTTTCGCGATATCTTCCTTCAATACTTCCGGACGCTCATGGCTGGCGATCCAGACACCGATCTCGGTCCGTGTCTTCAGGCTGGTACGCTGCGCTTCCCAGACGGTCAGCGGCGCGATGATTTTTCCGGCCGGCACGATCACGGCTTCCGGCGTATCGCCTTCTTCAAGCTTCAGTATGGTCCAGTCGTCCATCACGACGGCCTTGTCCTTGATGATTTCACGCATATTCATCTTCTCCCACCAGTTCGCCGCCGGTGATCGGCGAAGCATAGACATGTTCCTTGAACGGTTCCATGCCAACACGGCGCACCGTCTCGATAAAGCGCTCGCCTTCATGGCGATTCCGCACATATACCTGCAGCAGACGGTCGATCACGCCAGGTACCTGAAGAGCAGAGAACGACGGGCCGAGGATCTTGCCGATCGAACTGTGATTGCCTTGCGCGCCGCCGATCGATATCTGGTACCACTCGGAGCCATCCTTGTCGACGCCGAGAATCCCGATGTTGCCGATATGGTGATGGCCGCAGGCGTTGATGCAACCGGACATGTTCAGTTCGATTTCGCCGATGTCGTGCTGAAAATCGATGTTCTCGAAACGTTCGGTAATCGCAGCCGCGATCGGGATCGATTTGGCATTCGCCAGCGAGCAGAAATCGCCGCCGGGGCAGCAGATGACGTCGGTCAGCAAACCGATGTTCGGCGTCGCCAGATGATGCGCCTTGGCTTCACCCCAAAGTGTGAACAGCTCGGACTGCTTCACGTCCGCCAACACCAAATTCTGTTCGTGCGTGACGCGCAACTCGCCGAAGCTGTAACGATCCGCCAGGTCGGCAATGAAATCCATTTGCTCCGCAGTTGCATCGCCCGGCGGCACACCGGGTTTTTTCAGCGACAGCACGACGATTGCGTAGCCGGGTATCTTGTGCGGCTTGACGTTGCGTTTCATCCAGTTATCGAAGGCCTTGCTTTCGGCTCTTTGCTGCCGGAGCCGTGCATCTTCGTTAGCCAGCGCTTCATAGGGCGGCGGCGTGAAATAAGCGGCTATCCGGTCGAATTCCTCGTGGGTCAACGTGCTCGGACCATCCTTCAGGTCGGCCCATTCTTCTTCGACCATGCGCGCGAATTCATCGGCGCCGACCGCCTTGACCAGGATCTTGATGCGCGCCTTGAACTTGTTGTCACGGCGGCCGTACTGGTTGTACACGCGCAGGATCGCCTCGATATAGGTCAGCAGGTGTTCCCATGGCAGGAATTCGCGGATGAAGCTGCCGAGAATCGGTGTGCGACCCAGACCGCCGCCCACCAGCACGCGAAAGCCGGTTTCGCCTTCGGCATTTTTCACAATCTCGATGCCGATGTCGTGCATCGCGATTGCCGCGCGATCTTCCTTGGCGGCGTTGAATGCGATCTTGAACTTGCGCGGCAAGTAAGCGAATTCGGGGTGGAAGGTGCTCCACTGGCGCACCAGTTCGGCATATGGGCGCGGATCGACCAGTTCGTCGGCTGCAACGCCGGCATATTCGTCGGCGGTGGTATTGCGAACATCATTACCGGAGGTCTGGATCGAGTGCATTTCGACCGAGGACAGATGTTCGTAAATATCCGGCGCATCTTCCAGCTCGATCCAGTTGAACTGAATATTCTGGCGCGTCGTGAAGTGGCCGTAGCCGCGATCGTATTTGCGTGCGATATAGGCGAGTTTGCGCAGTTGTGTCGATGCCAGCAAACCGTATGGAATGGCGATGCGATACATGTAAGCGTGGCGCTGCATGTAAAGGCCGTTCTGCAGGCGCAACGGAAGGAATTCGTCTTCGGTCAGTTCATCTGCGATACGACGGCGAACTTGATCGCGAAATTGCGCGACGCGCTCCTTGACGATTAGGTGGTCGTATTGATCGTAGCGATACATCGTAAATCCTTTAGAAAGGGAATCTTAAAATGCGAGAAGGGTAGTGGCGCCGGACAGCTTCGCCGCAACAAGCGTCAGGACGGTTGCCAGCAAACCGCGCAATATCTTTTCAGGGATCGCGCGCGCCGCAAGCGAACCCAATGTGATGCCCGGCACCGATCCGATCAGCAGCATCGCGAGCAATGGCCAGTTGATCGAGCCGAGCCACCAGTGGCCGAGCGCTGCGATCGCGGTAAGCGGCACGGCATAGGCAATATCGGTCCCGGCGACTTCGGCCGGCGACAGGCGTGGATACAGCAATATCAATAGCGTTGCACCGATGGCGCCGGCGCCGATGGACGAAATGGTGACCAGCAGGCCGAGTACGGCGCCGGCCAGAATCGTCGCCGCGACCCGTTTGCGTCCTTGCAGTTGCCGATCGGGATGTGCCATCATCCATGCCAGCATCTTGCTCCGGAACATGATCGCGATGACCGTCAACATGACGGAAGTCGCGATCATGTAGCGGATCAAATGACTGATCTGGTCGTCCAGAGCGCCAAAATACTTGAGTGCCAACGTCGCCGCGACAGCCGCCGGCAACGCGCCAATCGATAAATGCTTGACGATCTGCCAGTGCACGGTGCCGCTAAACCGGTGCGCGAAGGTTCCGGCGACCTTGGTAATCGATGCAAACGCAAGGTCGGTCCCGACTGCGACAGTCGGCGAGACGCCAAAAACCATCGTCAATAATGGCGTCATCAATGAGCCGCCGCCGACACCGGTCAATCCGACCAGAATGCCGACCGCAAATCCGGAAACCACATAAAAAAGATCCATATCGCCCCACGCCAAGTAGCTTGAATCGTAATAAACTTGCTCTTTATTCCAAACTACATAGAATTTATTTGCTTATATGCTTATTTGGCATATAAACATGCGCAGCGCATCTATTGATCGGGCGCGATGAAGTCTCTATTTCATAGCGCCGATTTTTCACCCTCTCTTGGAGAGGGTGGGGTGAAGCAGGGGTTTGATGCGGCATTGCCCCAAGCCTGCGCAACGGTATTGCCTTGCAAGGGGATACGCGCACTGCAAGTGAGCGATGCGGCTCGATACTTATTCGTGCCGCATCAAAAATAGAAATGGCAGGGGGAAACCATGAATCTTCATCAGCTTCGCTTCGTGCGGGAAGCGGTCCGTCAGAATTTCAACCTGACCGAAGCCGCCAAGGCATTGTTCACGTCCCAGCCCGGTGTGTCGAAAGCAATCATCGAGCTGGAAGAAGAATTGGGCGTCGATATTTTCACGCGTCACGGCAAGCGGATTCGCGGCCTGACCGAGCCGGGCCGTGCGGTGCTGAAGTCGGTGGAACTGATCATGCAGGAAATCGACAGCCTGAAGCGGATCGGCAAGGAATATGCGGCGCAAGACAGCGGAAGCTTCACGATCGCCGCAACGCATACCCAGGCGCGTTATTCCTTACCTAAAGTAATACAGGCATTCACTCAAAAATACCCGAAAGTCCGGCTTTCCTTATTGCAAGGCAATCCCAAACAGCTTGCCGAAATGGTCTTGAAGGATCAGGCGGACCTTGCAATTGCGACAGAATCGATTACAGAAGTGGACGGACTGATTTCCTTGCCTTGTTATCAATGGGAACACATCGTGGTGGTGCCGCCCGAGCATCCACTGCTGAAATCCAAAATGATCACATTGGAAGAAATCGCCTCATACGGGCTGATTACATACGACGCCGCATTTACGGGGCGCAACAAGATCGATCATGCGTTTTCATTGCGTGGGCTGAAACCCGACGTGTTGCTTGAAGCAATCGATGCCGACGTGATCAAGACCTATGTCGAGCTCGGCATGGGCGTAGGCATAATTGCGGGCATGGCGTTTGATGCCGAACGTGACAAAAACCTGCGCGCCATATCGGTTGGCCACTTGTTTGGCACCAATGTATCCAGGGTCGCGATCAAGCAGGGCGCTTATTTGCGCAGTTATGTATATACCTTTATCGAATTGCTGGCGCCGACGATGAACCGGAAACTGATCGATCAGGTGATGAGCGGTAACAAGGATATGTACGAACTATGAAACCCCTGACCGAATGGGCCCGGCAAGAACGTGCCGGTATCTGCGGCGTATTGACCGACATCGACGATACGTTGACGACGCATGGTCAGCTGACGCCGGAAGTGCTGGCGGCGCTGGCACGTCTTCGCCAGGCGAATGTAAAGCTGATCGCGGTGACGGGGCGGCCGACATATTGGGCGCTGCCCCTGCTGCGATTGTGCGGATTCGATGCGGTGATTGCCGAAAATGGCGCAAGCGCATTCTGGCTCGACCAGCGGCGGCGGCAACAAAGCCTGTTCTACGCGGATGCCTCGACCCGGCAGTCGCACCGGCGCGCGCTGGACGCGTTCGCATTGATGCTTCAGAAAAAATTCCCCGACATTTCAGTGGCCGAAGATGCGCCGCAGCGGGTCGGCGACCTGGCGTTTGACATCGGCGAAAATATTGCGCCGTTCAGCCAGGATCGGGTGGATGAAATCATTGCGTTCATCCGCAGTCAAGGCTTGTTCGCCACCGCGAGCAGTATTCATGCGCACGCATCTCTGGCACAATTTTCAAAACAGGAGGCAAGCGCGCGGGTGTTGAACGATGTGTTCCACGTGGATGATGCGAACGCGCGGCGGCATTACGCATTCGTTGGCGATTCGGGAAACGATGCATCGATGTTTGCGCATTATCCGCACGCGATCGGTGTGGCGAACGTTGCGGACTTCATGGACAAGCTGCCGACGCCGCCGGCCTACGTGGCGCGCCAGCCATACGGTGCTGGATTTGTGGAAGTTGCGGATGCAATATTGGAAGGCCGAACATGATCAGTCCGATCGATAAAGGCCTGGCTGCCTACTATGCCAAGCGTGCCGGCACGTATGAGCAGGTCTATGAGAAGCCGGAACGGCAGGCGGATTTGCCGGTTCTGAAGGAAAAGGTTCGAGAAGCATTGCGCGATCAACAGGTACTGGAGCTGGCCTGCGGCACCGGGTACTGGACCGCGCAGCTGGCGCAGGCGGCGGCGTCGGTGCTGGCGACCGACATCAGCCCGGAAATGATCGAAGCGGCAAAAGCGAAAAACCTGCCTGCAGAAAAAGTACGATTTGCATTGGCGGATGCATTCGACATCCAGGTCGACGGATCGTTTTCCGCATGCTTTGCCGGATTCTGGTGGTCGCATGTCGGGAGGCAGGATCAGCCTGCCTTCCTGCAGCAGCTGCGTGCCAGGCTCGGCAAGGATACTTATCTGGTTCTGATCGATAACGTCTACGTCGAAGGAAGCAGCACGCCGATTGCGCGCACCGACCCCGACGGGAATACGTACCAGATCCGTACGCTCGCCGACGGCACGCGGCATGAAGTGTTGAAGAATTTTCCGACCGATAGCGCGTTACGCAAGAAGCTCGCGGCAACCGTGAAGGATATCCGCATCCTGCGGCTGGAGCATTACTGGATGTTGACGGGACGGCTTAAATAAATTTGCGGCATCGTGACCTGATCCAACGCAGGATGCCGGTTCCGCAAAATCGCCACCGCTCCGTTCTACTCAAAAAACCGGTTGGCATATTGGTCATTGTGCAGACGCACGCTACGATCTCTGGTGCGATATTCATTCGCGTCGAAGATGGATCACCAAACGAATTCCGGTTCAATGTGCGAGGCTGCCTGCTGCGGATTAAAGCATGCGCTTCCGAATCTGCGTAATCACCACTTCGGCAATCACGACCACCGCAAAGATCGCTATCAGCACCATCGCCACCCGGTCCCACTGGAACAGGTTCTGCGCAGAATCCATCACCATGCCGATACCGCCCGCGCCGACCAGCCCCAGCACCGCCGATTCGCGCACGTTGATGTCCCAGCGCAGCAATACCACCGACCAGAATGCCGGCTTGATCTGCGGCCAATAGCCGTACCAGATTTCCGCGCCTTTCGATGCGCCCGTTGCCTGCAACGCCTCGATCGAGCCTTTGTGCGCTTCTTCGATCGCTTCGCCCATCAATTTTCCGATGAAGCCGATCGAGCGAAAGGCGATTGCGAGTGTGCCGGCGAGTGCGCCCGGACCGAAAATTCCGACGAACAGCAGCGCCCATACCAGCGAATTGACCGAGCGGCTCGACACCAGAACCAGCTTGGCCAGGAAATTCAGGAGCCGGTTCGGTGTCAGGTTGCGCGCTGCCAGCAGCCCGAAAGGCACTGCCATCAAAACGGCGAGAATGGTACCGAGCGATGCGATATGCAGCGTCTCGATCATGGCCTCGTGGATTCCCTTCGGATAGTAGTCAATCGCCGGGGGCCACATTCGTTTCAGCAGATCGGCAATCTGTTCCGGCGCATCGACCAGGAATTCCGGAATGATTTCAACGGTACGGCCGGCCGCGACAATCGACGCAACGATGACAAACCAGATCAGGAATCGCGCTGCTCGTTGCGCCAATGTATAGCGCCGCCAGATGCCGGGCACGGGCGGGACGGAATCGGATAACGCTACGCTAGACATGCAATACCTTTTTCACATAATTTGCCAGCACTTCGCCGACCATGATCATGGCGATGATCGTGAGGAGAATCGCACATACGAAATCATAGTCAAATCGCTGGAATGCAGAAAACAGCGTTCCGCCGATGCCGCCGGCGCCGACAATGCCGACCATCGTCGAGTTGCGCAAGTTCGAGTCGAGCTGATAGGTTGAAAAGCCGACGAATCGGGCCAGCACCTGGGGAAGTACGCCGAAGGTCAGCACGTTGGCGAACGAAGCGCCGGTCGCACGCACCGCCTCGACCTGCTTCAGCGAAATTTCTTCGATGGCTTCGGCAAACAGCTTCCCGATGAAACCGATCGAGGCGATAACCAGTGCCAGGATCCCGGCCAGCGCGCCGAAGCCGACTGCCTTGACAAACAGGATGGCCATGATGACCGGATGCAGTGAACGGCAGATTGCAATCAGTGCCCGGGCCGGCCATGTGAGCCACGGCGGCATCAGGTTGCGCGCCGCGCACAAGCCGATCGGCAATGAAATCAGGATGCCGGCCGCAGATGCCAGAATGGCGATTTCCAGCGATTCGACCATGCCCTGCAGCAGCATGTCCCAATGCTCGAAATTGGGCGGGAACATGCGGGCAAGGAATTTTGCCGCATTGCCCGCTCCCGTATATAAACGGCCCCATGTGAAGTCGAGAGTGGAGCAAGCATAGATCGTGTACAGAATCAGCGTGACTGCGGCGATCCTGGTACCGACGCCAAGTCTGAAGGGGCGCATCGGCACTTTGCCGGAAGCGATGGAATTCATGCCGGTCTCACTGCAGCCATGATTCGCCGCCGTAGATCTGCTTGAGCGTGGCATCGCTCAATCCTTCCGGCGCTCCGTCGTACACCACATGGCCGCCGGCCATCCCGATGATGCGCGTGGCAAAACGTCTGGCCAGGTCGACATCGTGCATGTTGACAATGACCGGGATATTCTTCGCTTGTGCTATCCGCTGCAGCAGTTCCATGATTTCGACCGATGTTTTCGGATCGAGCGAGGAGGTCGGTTCGTCGGCCAGGATCAGCGATGGATGCTGCATGACTGCGCGCGATATTCCGACCCGCTGACGCTGTCCGCCGGACAAGGTATCGGCGCGTTGATTTGCAAAATCCTGCAGGCCAACCACGTCCAGCATCTCGAATGCGCGCCGAATGTCTTCCTTGGTGAACCGGCGCAGCCATGCGCTGACAGCGCCGGTGTAGCCGAGTCTGCCGGTCAGCAGGTTCTCCATCACGGTCAGCCGCTCCACCAGGTTGTATTCCTGGAATACCATCCCGATACTGCGCCGTGCTTCGCGAAGCGAGCGGCCGCGAAGCGTGACCAGATTTTTACCATCCAGAAAAATGGCTCCTGAAGTCGGCTCGACCAGTCGATTAATGCAGCGGATCAGGGTCGACTTCCCAGTACCCGACGGTCCGATGACCGCGACCAGTTCGCTTTTTTCAAATGTGAGCGAGATGTTCTTCAGCACAGGTTTGCCGGGAGCGTATTCCTTTACAAGATTCTGGATGACCAGCGATGCGAAGGGGCGATCCGTGTTGGGGACGAATGTGGGCATGAATTTTCCGGAGGCAAAACAGGGATGTCGTAACGTTTGGCGTCGAGTCGGTGAGCCATGCAACGGCGCTTCAGCGACATGCGTGCGATAGGAAACCCCATGAATGACTGATGAATCCGACCAGCGTTGGCCGTATCCTCAATCAGCACGGGGCTTAGGCATGGCGCTTAATTTTTCTTCTCTGCCGCTTTCTTGGCTGCTCGTGCCGTTTCCTTGTCATAGCCCGTTTTGTTGAACGACTCGCCGCCTGCTTCTGCAACCTGGCGGACGATTTCCCAATCTTTTTTATAGGTGACGGGGAAGAAGCGGTCGGCGCCGTCAAATGCCTTCTGCATCTCGGCCGGGAAACGATAATCGTAGAAACACTTCAGCATCTTGTCGCGTAGCGCTGGTTCGAGATCGTGGGCATAGGCAAATGACGAAGTAGGGAACTTGGTGCTCTTGTAGATGACCCGAAAATCTTCTTCCTTGACCTGGCCGCGGGTGGCCATGCGATGGAATACGTCGGATGCTACTGCCGCAGCATCGTAATCGCCGGAGTTCACACCCATGATCGACTGGTCATGCTTGCCTGAGAACAGTATCTTGTAGTCGGTTTCCGGCGTCAGACCTTGCGATGGGAACAGAGCCATGGGCGCCATATGCCCGGAATTGGAAGACGGTGACGTATGGGCGAATTTTTTACCTTTGAGATCCGACAGCTTTTGGAATGGACTGTCTTTCTTGACGATCACGAGCAGGTTATAGCCTTGAAATTCCTTCGCGTTGCCCTTTACCGCAAACGGGACCGCACCGGCAATGTTGACTGCATACGCGGTCGGGCCGGTGGAAAAACCGCCCACATGCAACCGGCCGGACCGCATTGCTTCAATCTCGGCGGCGTTCGACTGCACTTGATAGAAGACGACTTTTTTGCCGGTACATTGTGACAAATTCGCAGTGAACGGCTCGAAAATCTTGGCGTAGACAGCCGGATCTTCTACCGGCGTGTAGGTAAATACCAGCGTCGACGGATTCTTGAATTTTTTCGGGTCAGTCGGAAAATCGGCGACAAGGTCTTTATTGGCATCACAATACAATGCATCGAGGTCGCCTTGATTAGGGCAGCTTTGTGCCGTTGCGGTCGACATGCAGAGCAATCCTGAGAGGGCGATAAAGGCAAAGACAATCCGGCTCGATCTGAAGTGTGCGATATAGGACATGGTGTCTCCGATTGTTTGTTTGATTTCGTTTTGATTTGTTTGATCTGTATTTCTATTCGTGTAATCGATTGTATGGTTGAAGTCGCCAAGCCGCAACTGCTTCGGCGTAAATGATCAGCGGCGAAACCCCAAACGCTGCGAAAGCTCAATCGCATGCATTGATGTCAATTGAGCAATATCGCCGTCCCAGGCGGCGCTGATGTGCGCAGCGGACCCTACGGTGGTAAGCGCGAAGCGCATGCGGCCGTCATGATCGAAGACCGGCGCGGAGAACGCATTGAACCCTGCCAGCAACCGTTCGGCCGCCCGGCTTTTTCCGGGATCCCGTACTGCGCCAGGATCGAGACGCCCGATGATACGGGCCATTCCATGTTGCCGGGTTTCAGCCAGCAAAGGAGCAAGCGCAATCCGGGAGTGCGGCGCATCGATCTGGTCCCGGCGGTTGCGGGCCAATTCCAAGCGCAGCAAATCCGCCGTTTCATTCTCGGGCAAGAATGCCGCAAAGCATAAACCGCTTGCGGTATAGGTCATCGGCATTACGCTGCCGATTTGCAGGTTGATGGTGACCGGGCGGCGCGACTGCATCAATCGTATATAGGTCGGACCCATGTTTCCCCAGGTAGCGAGCGCGACGGTTTCGCTGGTCGCATCGCGCAGGCTTGCCATCACTTCTTCCGCGCGCTTGAGTGCATCGAGGCGTCCGAGCGACGCCAAGCCCAGCTCCAGGGCAAGCGGACCCAGATCGTATTCGCCGGAGAGCGAATCCTGCTCCACCAGACCGACCCGAATCAGGCTGACCAGATATCTGTGTGCCTTCGCAGCCGGCATGCCGGCGCTTTTCGCCAGCGCCGACAATGATAGCGATCCTGTTGTGCTGACGAGTGCTCGCAATAGCGGCGCGGCAACTTCTACCGACTGGATGCCTTGCTGCGGATTTCCTTTGGCAGGAACGGAAGCATGCGCTTTTCTCATGTTGTACGGGGTCGATTTCTGACTGGTTTTGTATTACGATATGATAAATTAATTTCTCCTATCATAATCATAGCAGGGCGCCGGATGAAACTTGCAACTTTTAAAGACAATACCCGCGACGGACAACTCGTGATCGTGTCCCGCGACCTGAAGTCGGCCGTGATCGCTGATGGAATCGCATCCACGCTGCAGCGTGCGCTGGACGATTGGGAGTTTATCGCGCCCCAGCTGGCCGGCCTTTACGATGCACTGAACGCAGGCAACGCGCATCGCGCATTCGAGTTCGACGCCCGCCGCTGCATGGCGCCACTGCCGCGCGCCTATCAATGGGCGGACGGTTCGGCATACGTGAATCACGTCGAGCTGGTGCGCAAGGCGCGCAATGCCGAGGTGCCGGAATCGTTTTGGCACGATCCACTGATGTACCAGGGGGGCTCGGACGATTTCGTCGGTCCGACGGACGATATTGAACTCATATCCGAAGAGTGGGGCATCGATTTCGAAGGCGAGGTTGCGGTGATTGCCGATGATGTGCCGATGGGAACAAAGCCGGAGAAGGCGGCGTCGCATATCAAGCTGCTGATGCTGGTCAACGACGTATCGCTGCGCAACCTGATTCCGCCGGAACTGGCAAAAGGCTTCGGCTTTCTGCAATCCAAGACCGCGTCGAGTTTCTCTCCGGTCGCGGTAACACCGGATGAGCTTGGAAGCGCATGGCAGGATGGCAAGGTGCATCTGCCGCTGCGCACTACCTGGAACGGCGTGCAGGTCGGCCAGCCGAACGCGGGCGTCGATATGGTGTTCAGTTTTCCGCAATTGATCGCGCATCTGGCGAAAACGCGCAATGTGCGTGCCGGCTCGATCATCGGCTCGGGTACGGTGTCGAACAAGGATGCGAAAAAGGGATATACCTGTATCGCCGAAAAGCGTGCGCTGGAAATGATCGCCGAAGGCGAACCGAAGACGCCGTTCATGAAATTCGGCGATACGATCAAGTTTGAAATGCTCGATGCGGACGGCAAATCGATCTTCGGTGCGATCAATCAGAAAGTTGTCCAGCATCTTGCAAAAACCGGACGTTTCAATACTGAACTCTAGGAGGTCGCCATGATTTCACTCGCTGATACTGCAGTCGGGCGGGCTGCGACGGTACCCGCCGCAGTGCCTATCAACGGTCTGCATCATTTTGCCTATCGCTGCCGCGACGCGGAAGAAACACGCCATTTTTATGAAGACATTCTCGGCTTGCCGCTGTTTCATTACATCCGTGCCGACATCGTGCCGTCGACCGGAGAATTTTGCCCGTACGTTCATATCTTCTTTCGCATGACCGATGGCGGATGCCTGGCATTTTTCGATCTCGGCGATAATCAGGCTTCTGCCCCCTCGCCGAATACGCCGGCCTGGGTCAATCATGTTGCGTTGCGCGTCAAGACGGTGGAAGAACTGGAGTCGATGAGGAAACGGATCGAGGCCCACGGCATCGAGGTTCTCGGCGTTACCGACCATCGCGTGTTCAAATCGATTTATTTCTTCGACCCGAACGGCATCCGCCTCGAGTTATGCGCACAACTGGCGCCCGAGTCGCAAATGATGCGCGAGCAAGAGGGCATCCATGAAAAGATCGCGGGGTGGTCAAGAGAGAAGGCGGAGCGGCTGGCACAGCAGCAATAAACCGGCACTGGTTTTCAAACTGCTTTTTTTGCGGAAGCGAGGACGACCTCGCCGCTCCATCACCAGGCAGGGACGGCCCTGACATCTACAGAAAGCAGAAAATGGCTTGGTTCATTCTTGTCGTCGCGGGTCTTTTTGAGATTGGCTGGGCAATCGGCCTGAAATATACCGAAGGCTTTACCAGGTTGTGGCCGACCGTGGGCACCGTCGCTGCAATGGTGGTCAGCCTGGGGTTGCTTGGAATGGCGATGCGCAGCATTCCGGTCGGCACCGCTTATGCGGTATGGACCGGGATCGGTACCGTCGGCACAGTCATACTCGGCATCTTCCTGTTCGGCGAATCCGCAGCCGTTTTGCGACTGCTTTGCGTTGCATTGATCCTGGCCGGAATTATCGGATTGAAACTCGCCCATTGACGGCGTGCGGCAAAACGCCGTCGAAGACGATCATCCCGCGATATCGGAAATCAGCTTGATGCCCGCTTCGAACAATGGATCGCCCGGCGTTGCGAATGCATCGCAGATCGTCAGGTGATTCCGGTCCGGTAGCGCGATATCGGCGACATGATTTGACTTCCATTTTTCGGCAATTAATACCGTTTGCCGTCGGAACTCATCCGACTCGAGGCCACCGACCGCCGTGATGAAGGGCGCGTCATGCGCCTGCGGCATGGAGGTGGGCGATAGCGGGCCGACATCCGCCGGTCCCAGTTTCAGGTCAACATTGACAAAGTCCGCATGGAGCACCGGCGCAAGATCGAATAAGCCGGACATCAGTATTCCCGCTTTCACCAGGTCGGCGGGCAGGTCGGATGCAAATTCGGTCCATCTCGCTGCCATCATCATTGCCGAGAGATGCGCACCGGCCGAATGGCCGGCGACGATGATGCGTTGCGGGTCAAAGTCGTATCGTTCGGCATTGCGATACAGCCATGCCAGTGCCCGCAGTTGCTGGCGCGTGATTTCCTGTAGCGATGCTTGCGGTGCGAGCGTGTAATTGGTCAGCACGACGTTGAATCCGGCCTGCCGGTAGCCCGGCACCACGAACGAAAAATCCGATTTGTCCAGCGACCGCCACCATCCGCCATGAATGAATACCAGAAGCGGCGCTCCGCTCCGGTTGGCGGGGAAGAAGTCGAGCCGTTCACCCGGAGAATCGCCATAGGCCAGGTTGAACAAACCGGCATTGGTACGGCGGACCAGCGCCGAGTCTTTTTGCCAGCGGGTAAAAATGTAAGGGTGATCCGGAATCGCGGCGCGCGCATTGTATTGGCGAGCGTAATAATCGGGTGAGATATCGGTTGTTTTGGTCATGGATTCAATTGAACGATGTCGGTATTCATTGATCCTGCGTGCAGGATGCAATGGACGCAAGTATCGCATTGATTTGCCGATCCAAATTGACGGACCACATCCAATGCAACTACACTTGTCACGTTTTTGGTGCCCGCGCGCCGTTTCCGGCGCGCAGTTAAACGGGAAACACGAGGCGTTTTCACGCTAGCGTGTGCTGCCCCCGCAACGGTAAGCAAGCGTATGGCATTGCCATACTGGCCGCATCTCAATACCACTGTGCTGTCTGTGCATGGGAAGGTGGTGCGGTTTGACTTGTAAGCCCGGATACCGGCCAAGACAGGTGGGAGCGACGAAGCGGGGTTGATTTCGTCCTGGTTTTCCAATTGGACGCGGATAGCCGCGTTTGCGCTCCTGAATAGTCTCGCCTGCGGGGAAGCTGGCGGGATGCCCCTTTTCAGGTTTTTACCATGTCGATTTTTCAAGCCAATCCATCGCGTGCCATTGCACGCTCATTCACTTTGTTCGTCCTGATTTCCGCGGCCTGCAATCTATCGGCGCAAACCATCTCAACTTCGGACAACATGTTGCCGCCCGTAGTGGTAACTGCTTCGCGAATGGAGCAGCTGCAAACCGATGCGCTGCCGCATACAACAGTAATCACTTCTGACGAGATTCGCGATTCGCAGGCAGTCGATTTACCTTCGCTGCTCAGACGGGAGGCCGGAGTTCAGTTCACTCAGAATGGCGGCTACGGCCAATCCAGCGGACTGTTCGTGCGTGGAGCGGAAACGCGCCAGACCTTGATTTTGCTGGATGGCGTGCCGCTTACGAAACAGGATGCGACTGGAACGGTCAGCATCGAGCACTTGATGCTGGACCAGATCGATCGGATCGAAATCGTGCGCGGTAACGTTTCCAGCGTCTATGGATCGAGCGGAATCGGCGGCGTGATTCAGATATTTACCAAGCGCGGTGATGGTCCGGCCCAGGTTAACTTAAATGTCGAAGCAGGATCGCGAGGTACGACGAAATTATCCGCCGGTGTCAACGGATCGAACGGCGGCACGCGATATTCGCTCTCGGCGTCCGATTTCAGGACCGATGGCTTCTCGGCATTGAATCCGGATCAGATTGCTACTGCGAATCCCGACAGCGACGGGTACCGCAACACCAGTGTCAGCGGTGCGCTGTCACAAGAGCTTGCGAACGGGCATGAACTGGGTATGCGTTTTTCCTCGACCGAAGGAAAGTTCGATTTCGACAGTGGCAGCATGTTCGATGCAACTGCCAATCTGCATGCCGGTACGACTGATGTGGGCACGGTCACAGCATTTTCGCAGAACCGCATTGCCGATAACTGGTCATCGCGCCTGTCCTATTCAGAGTCGCGCGACAGGAATGCAAACCGGTACGTCACCAATTTTGGAAATAGAGACGATAACTACAAAAGCAAAACCCGCATCCTGCATTGGCACAACGAGATTTCAATGTCGGCGGCATGGGCCGGAACCGCAGGCTACGAAAGACAGTGGCAGGCGTTAAACAGCGACAACGGATTCGGTAACCTTTTCAGCGTCAACCGCAATGCCGACAGTTTTTACGCCGGTGCATTGGGGAAGTTCGATGCGCACCAGCTGCAACTCAATCTACGCCATGATCGACTGGATCGCGTCGAATCGGCGACCACCGGTTATCTGGGTTATGGGTTCGATGTGACCAAGGCAGTCAAGCTGATCGGCAATGTCTCGACCGGATTCAGCGCGCCGCCGCTCGGCTACCTGTATGCGCCGTTTTTTGGCAATCCGAATTTGAAGCCGGAACATGCACGTTCAGTCGAACTCGGCATGCAATATTCCGCATCCGGCACTTTGCTGCGCGCCACCCTGTTCAAGACACGCACGCGCGATCAATTGCAGTACGATATTGCGACATTCCGCTTCGATAATATCGCAAGAGCCCGCAACCAGGGTCTGGAACTGAGCGCGAGCGGCAACTGGAATGACACCGATCTGCGCGCAAGCCTGACCTTGCAGGATCCCCGTGACGATCTGACCGACCAGCGCCTGCGGCGCCGCGCGCGCGTCCTGGCATCGTTGTCGGCAACGAAAACGTTCGGTGACTGGCAGTGGGGAGGCGATCTCGGCTACACCGGCTCGCGCCCCGACGTTCCGCAGGACCTGGAAGCGTACTGGATCACAAATCTGAATGCGCGATACACGGTAATGAAAGGCTTGTCAGTGCTCGGACGGGTGGATAACCTGTTCGACCGCAAGTATCAAACGGCGTATGGCTACAACCAGTCGCCGCGCGGAATCTTCATCGGCCTGAACTGGCAGCAATAAGAGACTTGGTAGCCATGATACTGCCGCGCCGCCTGTTGCTAATCCTCTCCCTGCTCGCAGGGATTGGTGTCGTCGTGCTCGGCGCAGCAGTTTTCTGCGGCAGCAGCGGTTGTTACCTGCCGGGTGCTCAGTCCGATATCCTGTGGCAGCTGCGGTTTCCGCGGTCGCTGACTGCGTTCGCGGTCGGCGGCCTGCTTGCGTTGGCCGGTGCACTGATGCAGGTATTGCTGCGCAATCCGCTGGCCGATCCGTACGTGCTCGGCGTGTCCGGCGGCGCCGCTGCCGGGGCGATGGGCATGATGCTGTTTGCACCTGCCGGTATTGCACTGTGGGGCATTCAGTGGAGTACCCATATCGGCGCACTGCTCGGCGCCTTGTTCGCCATCGGTCTGTTGTTCGGACTGGCGCGGCGTGCGTTGTTGCGGCTGACGCCGGCAATCGCATCGTCGCCGTCGGGGGTGCGGCTGATCCTGACCGGCGTGATGATCGCCTCCGGGTTCGGCGCGCTGATGACCTTGATTCTCAGCATGGCGCCAGACACCAAATTGCGCGGCATGATCTTCTGGCTGATGGGCGATCTCGAAAACAGTTTTCTTTACGGGCCGGCATGGATTGCGCTGTGTGCCGGCTTGCTTTGGGCAGTTGTCAATGCGACACGCCTGAACGTGCTGGCGCATGGTGACGCGGCAGCGCAATTGCTCGGTGTTCCTGTGATCCGGCTGCGCATCATGGCGCTGCTGGTCGCATCGCTGGCGACCGCCAGTGCGGTAGCGGTCGCCGGAACCATCGGATTTGTCGGATTGGTGGTTCCGCACGCGCTTCGGCTGATGATCGGCAACGATCAGCGCATGCTGTTGCCGGCGTCGGTGCTGGCCGGCGGTTCTGCGCTGACGCTGGCCGATCTGGTTGCGCGCACCGTGGTTGCGCCTACGCAGCTGCCGGTCGGCGTCATCACTGCGCTGGTCGGGGTGCCGGTATTCCTGGTGTTGTTGACGCGGAGCCGGTCATGAGCCTTTTGCGCACGGAAAACTTGCATGTATCGATCGGTGGGCGGGGCCTGATTTCCGGCTTGAACTGGGCGGCGTCGCGTGGTGAATTCTGGTGTGTAATCGGCAAAAACGGCGTCGGCAAGAGCAGCCTGCTTTATGCGCTCGCCGGTCTGCTCAAGCCCGCTTCTGGACGAATCTCGATCGACGGCGCCGGTATCGAGGCAGCATCCTCAGTGGACCTGGCCCGGAAACGAGGCTTGCTGCCGCAGCAGCATATCGATGCGTTTTCCCATACCGTTCTCGATACCGTATTGATCGGCCGCACACCTTACCGCGTCGGACGCAGCTGGGATACGCAAGAAGACAGGGCGACCGCCATTGCCGCACTGACGCTGGTCGGACTGGCCGACAAGGCCGAGGCCGACGTGCTGCATCTGTCAGGCGGCGAGCGGCAGCGCGCCGGATTGGCGACCTTGCTTACCCAGGCACCTGACCTGCTGTTGCTCGACGAGCCGACGTCGCATCAGGATGTCGCGCATCAGCTTGCAATGATGCTGCTGCTACGCGACCTTTCGAAAAATCATGCGATAGTGGCCAGCTGCCACGACATCAATCTTGCGGCGCGCTTTGCTACGCATGTGCTGGTATTGGCGCATGACCGGCACTGGATCGGCCGTACAAGCGAAGTATTGACAACCGAGGTACTGCAGCATGCGTTCGGATGCCGGTTCGACCTGATCCAGTCGGCGGATTCGCGCAGTTTCATT
>JAKFFO010000065.1:0-7943 GCA_036675035.1 Oxalobacteraceae bacterium | reverse complement strand
GGGATGGTGCAGCAGGGATTTCATGGAGCATTGCGCCCTGCAAGGGGCGGGCAACGCTGCAGCGCGCCCGCTCCGGCCAGCAAAAATGACCAAGTTATTTCTGCGCGAGCCCTTAGCAGCTTCCAAGCTACCGATTGTTCTCTTTCCATTGCGCTCGGGACTGGACTGGCATCGCTGGCATCAGCGGCTGATCGCCCATACCACCACTATCGGCGGCACGGCCAGGGTCAGCCATGACAGGGTATCGAACCAACCGTCACCAGTCAGCGCGGCGATCAGCCCGATGGTGCTCAGTAGCGCAATCGCCAGCGGTACACGAAATATTCTCCACGCACGATTTGCTCCGGATACCTGATTCATGCTGGTATTTCTCCATTACGCTGCGGTGCTACCTGCGCAACCTGGCGCCGGCGCAACCACAGATAAAGACCGCTGCCCAGAACGACGATGGTAATGACATCGAGTACCGCCCACAGGATCTTGAGCGGCTGGCCGCCATAGTCGCCAAAGTGCAGCGGCTGCGACAGCAGCAGTGTGCTCATATACCAGGGCATCTCGCGGCTGTCCGTCACCCGACCGGTCTGCGCGTCGACCAGCACCGGCTTGAGCAGTCGCGAAGTAAGCGGCTCGGTGCCGCGCATGAATACCGCAAAATGATGCGGGCTCGACATGCGGGAACCGGGGAAGCCGACAAATCCCAGCTGCATGCCGGGCTCAAGCTTTTGCGCCGCCGATACCGCCTGTTGCAGCGAGCCCGGGCGTTCTATCGGTGGCAGGTTTTTGTGGGCTGCGACCATTTCCGCCATTTGATCGGCGCGCCAGATTTCAATCAGCGGCGTTTCCAGCGTGTTGATCATGCCTGTGGCGCTCACCACGAAAGCCCAGACCACAGTCACGATACCCAATAGATTGTGCAGGTCCAGCCACCTGGTCCGCGTCGGCCGGTCATGCCGTACCGTGCCGAAATCAATCCGGCGCATGAAGGGCGCGTACAGGACCACGCCTGACACAATCGCCAGCATCAGCAAAAAAGCCATTGCGCCAAGGAACAGCTTGCCGGGCAAGCCGGCAAACAAGTCGATGTGAAGCCGCTCCATGATATGCATGAAGCCTTGCTCGGACTTTGGCTCGCCCAGCACCTGCGCCGTATGATAGTCGACCACAACCGTCGCTCTTTCGCCGCCGCCTTTGGATCTGTCGACCATGTTGACGTACCAGTAGCCGTCGCCGCTGACGTCACCGACGAAAGTCACGGCCTTGTCCGGATGGCGCGATTGCGCCACTTGCAGCACCTGGTCGAGGTCGGCCATAGGTGTGCCGGCCGGCACCGAAGCCGGGACAAAGTCGTCGCCGAGCCAATGCTCGATTTCATGATGAAAGATCAGCGGCAGGCCGGTCAGGCACAGCAGCAGCATGAATGCGGTGCAGACCAGGCTGCTCCACTTGTGAATCGCAGACCAGGTGCGTAGTGTGGAAGCGGCCATCATCGCAGTAAGACTCCTGCCGTTTCAACTGTTCGCGTTGAGCGCATCGCGGCCGAACCAGTCGAGGCGAAAACAGTACGTTGGAACATGCAGCGCGAAAGCGCAGTGCCAAGTGGCTGGACGTGGCAACATGCCATAAGAGACCTTTTACAATTTGAGAGGGCAGTTCGCGAACAGGCGATGACCAGATTAAGTACAAATGATAATAATTCTCATTATACTCATTTCTAAAAGCGGCAGTCGATAGGTAATTTGGGGATTTGCGCAAGGGCCTGTTCCGGTAACCGCCCCGTGGCGAAGGTGTGACTTGCCGGATTGGCACTATATGAATCGCCTGCTTGAAGGCGGTTTTTAGTGTGGATGAATCATATCGCTCGATGCCCGGCAGATAACCTGCGGCTCGGTTCCACGCGACCGCATTTCTACACTCGACCCAGGCTTCCCTCTGCGTCATTACCGGCTGCCGACTCAAATGGGCGCTCTTGAAAACGCTCGACCGCGCCGGCCAATGCGGCTTTTACTTGCGCTGCATGCGTCGATACTGCCCCGGCCCGACACCAAAGGTCCGCTTGAACATTCGATTGAACGCAGCCTCCGACTTGTAGCCGACCGCTTCGCCGATTTCCACGGTGGAGCGCCGGCCTTGCGCCAGCCACTGCGCGGCTTGCGCCATTCGCGTGCGGGCCAGAATCTCCCCCGGCGTGGCTCCCGAGCATTGCCGGAACAGGCGCGCGAATGTGGCCCGCGATACATGGCAAGCGTGTGCCAGTGTTTCGACCGTCCAATCGCCTGCCGGTTCGGACAACATGACCTTCAGTGCGTTCGGCAGACGATGATCGGCAAGCAGTGCAAACAGCCCGCTAGCACCGGTCTTCTGCTGCAGCCAGGCGCGAATCACCATCGAAAACAACGCCGATGCGAGGTGCGACGCTACAGCTTCGGCACCGGGCTGTATTGTTTCCGTCTCATCGCGCAGCAAGGTGATCAGCGTTCTCATCGCGGCAAGCTCCGGGCGCCCGGCCGTTCGGATCAGGATCAATGGCGGCAGCATGTTGAGCAATGCATGCGGCGCCGACTTGTCCGCGACGAAACGTCCGCACAGAATGTCGGTTGCCGGACCGGCCGCATCATTGATCATTTTTCGTACCACCTGGGGCCCGGGCGCGATATGCGGCGGTTGCGGCGATTGGGCCGGCTGAAGTGCGGCGCCGTGCTGCATCCGCAAGCTGTGGGCGGTTCCATGCGGAAGCACCACGATATCGCCCGCATGCAAAAGAACCTCCTCTTCATCGCCGACACCGAGCCACGCGTCGCCGTCCACAATCAAGTGATACGGCGCGACACCGGACCCGACAGCCGGTTCATCCAGGCGCCAGGGTGCGCCCAGTCGGCAGCGGTAGTCGAGCACCACATGGACCGGATAGAGCGCCAGTAATCGGCTTAAGGCATCCAACAATAACTCCCTGATTAAGACGATCAAACAAAAAGTTGAGCGGAATTGAGATTCAAAGTCTCGAAGCCGCATTATAAAGTGCGTCCCATGCCGATAATTCGTCGCGGCAAATTCGTCATCGACAACCAACCACGGAAAACCGCCATGCATATAAACGTCACCAAACGGGAGCCGCCGTACTACGCGGTTATCTTTACGTCGATACGCCGTGAAGGCGACAACGGCTATGGAAAAATGGCGATCAAAATGGTCGACCTTGCTTCAAGGCAGCCCGGATATCTCGGGTTTGAAACGGCCGGCAGCGACGCCGGCATCTTCATCTCATACTGGAAAGACCTTGATGCAATAAAGGCGTGGAAGGAAAACGCTGAGCATGGCGAAGCGCAGCGACGGGCCACGGAGTGGTACCGGTCGTTTCGGGTTAGGGTTTGCCGGGTCGAGCGGGAGTACGGGTTTTAATCCTGGATCGTTTCAACGGGCCGGATATTTACGATGGCCGGATCACTGTGGTCAAAGCCGTCCGGTCCGATTTCCGCGCTGCGTGCCAACAAGCTGCGCTCGGCGCGGTTGATGCTGGAAACATGAGCAGCGGGATGACCGCGATCGGAAGCGCAGCAAGCGCAGGCCGGTCAGGCGATGTTCTTTGCGGTGACGCGGTGCATGGTTCCCTGCCCCGTTTCGAAGGCAGTGATGTTCGCCAAGGTCGCCTGCGCAATGTTGTGCAGCGCCTCGCGGGTAAAAAACCCCTGGTGCCCGGTAATCAGCACGTTCGGAAAGGTTGTCAGCCGCATGAACAGGTCGTCGTCGATGATGCGATCGGACAGGTCGCGAAAGAACAGGTTTTCTTCTTCTTCGTAAACGTCGAGCCCGACAAATCCGATCTTGCCGGACTTCAGCCCGCTCAGCAGCGCATGCGTATTGACCACCCTGCCGCGGCTGGTGTTGATCAGCATCACGCCGGTTTTCATTTGCGCGATCGCGGCTTTGTCGATCAACTGATGGGTTTGCGGC
This sequence comes from Oxalobacteraceae bacterium, assembly GCA_036675035.1. Lineage (GTDB taxonomy): Bacteria > Pseudomonadota > Gammaproteobacteria > Burkholderiales > Burkholderiaceae_D > MESE01. The sequence goes on along the minus strand of JAKFFO010000065.1, from coordinate 3,995 downwards.
GTCAGCGGGCAGTGCAGCGAAATGATGTCGGCCTGCGCATACATTTCCGCAGCGCTGACGTACCGGACATACGCCGGCGCGTCCGGATCGGGATACGGATCGCTCGCCACGATATGGCAGCCGAAGCCGTGCATGATGCGCGCAAAGGCCAGCCCGATCTTGCCGGTGCCGATCACGCCGACGGTTTTTTCATGCAGGTCAAAACCGAGCAATCCCTCCAGCGAAAAATTGCCTTCCCGTACACGGTTGTATGCACGGAAGGTACGGCGATTGAGACTGAGTACCAGTGCCGCCGCATGCTCGGCAACCGCATGCGGTGAATACGCCGGCACCCGTGTGACCGCCAGGCCCAGACGATCCGCCGCGGCAAGATCGACGTGATTGAAACCGGCCGACCTCAACGCGACAAGCCGCGTGCCGCCCGCATGCAGCGCCGTCAGCGTCTGTTCCGACAGCTGATCGTTTACGAACGCGCAAATCGCCGGATAACCGGCTGCCAGCGGCGCCGTGGCCGGCGTCAGCGGCACTTCATGGTAGACCAGCTCGTGACCCGCATCGTTGGCGCCGTCGAGAAAGGTTCTGTCGTATTTTTTGGTGCTGAATACCGCGACACGCATGTGTTTCCTCCGGGGCTGGATGGATCATTTGCCGCGTTCATTGCGGTGACCCGAACCGATAATACGAAACTGATTCTGACGTATTCTTTTCGTTCCGGTGACGGAGCCCGAAGCGCGTTTATCGGATCGTGGGGACTTCGAAGATTTCTTACCGGACATCACCCAGTGTGCGGACGCCACTTTGCGTGGTAAAGAAATTTTCAACATGAATCAGACAACGGCGGTACGGTGTTGGTTGCCGTTCCAATAATTATGGGAAAGTGCCTGCGTTTGCGTCATGGTTCAGCGTTCTTTTAATATATCGCTGATTTCGGGTAACTGGCGAAACGAGTCCAATTTTTAAAAACAGAAACATTTTGATTCCGCATGTCAGAAAAAATGGAGGCATTTTTCTGACATGGCGCATTCATCAATAGCGCAGATCAAGGAATAACGGGCAAATCGCCGATCGCAATGCGAGCCGGTTTACAACATACGTTTTCAGCTAAGTTTCGGCCACACGATCTCTGCCGGCTTGCATCCTAATAATCCCATTCCTCATGCTGCACGGGCAACTGGTTAAGCAGCTGCCGCCGCGCTCGCCAATCCGGCATGAACCGATCCATCAACGCAACAAAGCGAGTGTTGTGCGATGGCTCCAGCAGGTGTACCAACTCGTGGACGATGATGTATTCAAGACACTGGGCCGGCTTTTTTGCGAGTTCGGTGTTGACGCGGATAGTCCTTCGGGGCGAATTGCAGCTTCCCCATTTCGTCTTCATATGCTGCACAAAGTATCGCGCCACCTTGACGCCCAGCACTGGCTCCCAATGCGCCAGCAGCAACGGTACTGCTTCATGTAGCTGCTGCCGATGCCAGCCTTCGAGAATGATCCGTCTTCGTTGGCGATCGGTGCCGGGTCGCACATGCAGGCGAAGCGTGCGCGGCGTCAGCTCGACCCGAGGCGCGGCATCTTGCTCGATAACCTTCAGCAGATAACGCTTCCCCCAGACATAGTGGCTTTCGCGGTCGACATAATCGCGCGGTGTCTCGCGGTCCTGCTTGCGCAGTTTGGCTTGCTGCTGCTTGATCCAGTCCAGCTTCGAAATCGCGAAGACACGGATCGTGTCGAGCTTCATGTGTGCAGGCGCGGCGATCCGGACCCGCCCTGCCGGCGGATGAACGCTGAGGTGAACGTTCCTGATGTCCTTCTGCACAACCTCGATATCGATCTTCCCGAGCCTGAGCCTGGACGACATCAATACTCCCTCTGCGCAACGATGATCGGAAAGATTTGCAGGACGGAATCGACATTGCCGTCCAACGCGGACAGCAACGCCGTCTTGATGATGCTTTCCCTCGGAGCGTGTCCGCGCCAGTCATCCGGCCGCGAATTCTTGACCGCCCTGTCGACCCTGATCGCCAGATTCAAAACCGGGTCCCCGGTGTCGCCGGACGCAGCTTGCGCAGCGGCATGGAACTGCGCCGCATCCTTCTTCAAGCTGTTGTAGACCGCGCGCAGCGCGGGGCTGCGCTTCAGCAGTTCATGCGTGTCTTCTTCCAGTCCGGCGGTAACCTTCTTCGCCAATTCCGCAATCCGCTCCAGGTATTTCTCGTAATCGATGGCCTTGGCCTTGCGTGCCGCGATGATCTCGTCGAGCAGGGCCGACATTTTTTCGTAGTACGCCGGATCGGTCAGCTGTTCCTTGATGATCGTGCTGCGCACGTTATTCTCGATCGTCTCGGCAATCGCGCCCTGGTTGCCTTTCATGTCGGCAAGGCGCGTGGCGATCGCGTCGGCAATGCCGGATTTCACGATCAGGTCCAGCAGACCGATATCGTCGAATGGTGAAATCGTGCGCGGCTCGTGGGCCTCGATATACGTGTCGAGCAGATGCCGCATGTCGGCCTCGTATGCCTTCAGGTCGAGCGATTCGTTGCTGGCCTGGCGAATGATGTCGCGCAGCTTCAGATAGTCTTCGAGCTGCCGCTTGATCCGGTCGATTTCCGCCGCACCGTATCCGGCCGCATCCAGCTCGTCCGCGATGTTGGCGTAGGCACGGATCAGCGCGACGGTCTGGCGGTACAGCGCCACCCGCTGCGGTGCACGCTCGGCAAGGTCGGACGCGATTTCGGTATTGCCGCAAAAGTAGTGAATATGATCCAGCTCGTCCTTGGGCGGCTCCACCGGGTCGCACAGGATTGCCAGCGCTTCGAGCGCATTGTCCAGCCGCTCCCTGCCCAGCTTCAGGCGGTCCTTCAGCAATATCTCGGGGTCGGCGCCGCTTGCGCTATGGTCAAGCTCCGAGGTATAGACCGCGATTGCGTTTTCGACCTTCTTGAACAGATCCTTGTAATCGACGATATAGCCGAAGTCCTTGTCTTCGCCATCGAGCCGGTTGGTGCGGCAGATCGCCTGGAACAGTCCGTGGTCCTGCATCGACTTGTCGATGTACAGATAAGTGCAGGGCGGCGCGTCGAATCCCGTCAGCAGCTTGTCCACCACGACCAGCAGTTTCATGTTCGACGGTTCCCTGATGAACAATCCCTTGGCCCACTCTTCGTAGGTTTCGGTCTTGCTCATGTTCGGTTTGGCATCGACGTTCTTCAGCAGCTCGGTGTAGCTGTTGTATATGAATTGCTTGTCGGTTTCAGTATTCGCGCCGGTTTCTTCGAGCGTGATATCCCGCGCAAGCGGATTGTAGGAAGTCACCACCGCGCACTTGCCCTTGAACTGCGTCTTCTGGAACAGGGTGAAGTACTTGCAGGCGTCATAAATGCTGGACGCCACCAGAATCGCATTGCCGCGCTCGCTTGACAAGCGCCGCTTCACGCTGAAATCGAAAATGATGTCCGCCACCACGCGATCCATGCGCGCCTTCGCGCTGAGCACATTCTGCATCGTGCCCCATTGCTTTTTCAGTTCATCTTTCTGCCAGTCGTTCAACGCCCTGGTTTTAGCCTCGAACCATTGGTCTATCCTGGTTTGGGAGCCGAGCCGCTGGTCGATATCGCGCGCCTCGTACACCAGGTCGAGCACCACGCCATCCTCCACCGCCTCGCTGAACTTGTAAGTGTGGATATAACCGCCGAACACTTCCAGGCTGCTCTTCGCATCCTGCTTCAGCAACGGCGTGCCGGTGAAACCGATGAACACCGCGTTGCGCAGCATCGCCTTCATCACCTTGTGCAGCTTGCCGCTCTGCGTGCGGTGGCATTCGTCGACGAACACGAACACCTCGCCCACCGTCTGCACCGGCTGCGCTTCCAGTTCCTTGATGAACGCATCGAAGTCGTCCACTTCCTTGCGGCCGAACTTGTGCACCAGCGTGCACAGCAGGCGCGGCGTTGCCTTCGTCAACTGGCTCATCAGGTCGCGCCCGCTGCTGGTGCGGTGGA
>JAKFFO010000046.1:0-7949 GCA_036675035.1 Oxalobacteraceae bacterium | reverse complement strand
CACGCAAGGCCCCAAAGGCAAGCAAGCTTCAAACATTCAAGCTCCCTGATTCTTGCAACCAGGTTGATTTGTAAAAACCCCGCTTTTGCGGGGTTTTTTTATGGCTGCGGCCATATCAGCGAAGGATATACGTACAAAGAACGCTAAAAGTGCAACATCGGATATGGTGAGCGATTAGCGACGAACGAAATACTAATGTATCGGATTGTCGAGAACAGCAAAGGAAATGAAAAAAGCCGGGAATCCCCGGCTTTCTTTTGTGGCGAGACCAAGCATTGAGCTTACATCTGCTCGATCATCACGTCGCCAAAGCCTGAACACGACACCTGAGTCGCGCCATCCATCAAGCGGGCAAAGTCATAAGTCACTTTTTTCGACGTGATCGCTTTGCTCATCGAATCGATAATCAGATCCGCCGCTTCCAGCCAGCCCATATGCCGCAGCATCATTTCGGCTGACAGAATCAGCGAGCCCGGATTCACATAGTCCTTGCCTGCATATTTTGGAGCTGTGCCATGTGTCGCCTCGAACATTGCAACCGAATCCGACAGGTTTGCGCCGGGCGCGATACCGATACCGCCGACCTGAGCCGCCAACGCGTCCGAAATATAGTCTCCATTCAGGTTCAGTGTTGCAATCACGCTGTACTCGTTTGGACGCAACAAAATCTGCTGCAGGAACGCATCGGCAATCGAATCCTTGACGATGATTTCCTTGCCGGTTTTCGGATTCTTGAACTTGCACCATGGGCCGCCATCGATCAATTCGGCGCCGAACTCTTTTTGCGCCAGCTCATATGCCCAGTCGCGGAAGCCGCCTTCGGTATATTTCATGATATTGCCCTTATGGACAATCGTCACCGAAGGCTTGTCATTGTCGATCGCATACTGAATCGCTTTGCGAACCAACCGTACGGTACCTTCACGCGAAACCGGCTTGATACCGATTCCGGAAGTGCCGGGGAAGCGGATCTTTTTCACACCCATTTCCTTGATCAGGAAATCGATGATTTTCTTGGCGCCGTCCGAACCCTCCTGCCACTCGATCCCCGCGTAAATATCTTCCGAATTTTCGCGGAAGATCACCATGTCGGTCTTTTCCGGCTCACGAACCGGAGATGGCACGCCGGTGAAGTAGCGCACCGGGCGCAAGCAAACATACAGATCGAGTTCCTGACGCAAGGCCACGTTCAGAGAACGGATGCCGCCGCCGACCGGCGTGGTCAGAGGCCCCTTGATTGAAACGACATAGTCTTTCAAAACCTTCAGGGTTTCTTCAGGAAGCCAAACGTCCGGACCATACACCTTGGTTGATTTTTCACCGGCATAGATTTCCATCCAGCTGATTTTGCGCTTGCCTTTATATGCCTTGGCGACCGCCGCATCTACTACCTTGATCATGACCGGGCTGATATCAACGCCGGTACCATCGCCCTCGATATACGGAATGATCGGATTATCGGGCACAGTCAACGAGAAATCTGGATTGACAGTGATTTGCTTGCCGTCGGCTGGCACTTGAATATGTTGGTACATCGTCGTCTCCGGAGTTAGGGCGGGATAAAGCGGATTGTAGATCGTATGATGCGAATTCGGTCAGACTAAACCGGCAGTCTTATATAAGACATAGGAGTACATTTCGTATTATGCACTAGAATTTTACTCTATGCCATAGTGTTGCAATACTAGGACTGCCGAAAACAGTACAATCCCGGATCGCGAAATACTGCTTCGGCAAAACAGAAAATCTCCATTACGGACATGCGTCTAATATTGTTCAACAAGCCTTTCGGGGTAATGTGCCAATTTTCGCCGCATCCCGTGCGCGATACCTTGGCCAGCTATTTGGCTATTCCGGATATCTATCCAGCCGGACGGCTGGATGCCGACAGCGAGGGGCTTGTGCTGCTGACCGATGATGGACAACTGCAGCACGACATCAGCCACCCTTACCGTAAACAGTCGAAAACCTACCTGGTTCAGGTAGAAGGCGCGCCAGGCGCCGCGACTCTGAATCGATTGCGCGATCCATTGAACCTGGGCGACTTCGTAACCGCGCCTTGCCAGGCAAAAGAGATACACGCGCCGGAATGGCTATGGCCACGGAAACCACCAATCCGCTACCGCGCCGATACGCCAACCAGTTGGCTGGCGATCACTTTGACAGAAGGAAAGAACCGCCAGGTACGGCGCATGACCGCCGCGGTCGGTCTGCCGACCCTGCGCCTGGTTCGTGTCGCGATCGGCCCGTTTACCTTGGAAACGCATCCTCTATGGCCAGGCGAATGGCGCGACGTCTCCCCGCATGAACTTGATCCACAACGTAAATGATCCATTTGACCGAGCATGCATGCGTCGCAGTCGACCCGGTTAAACAACGGCGATTTCCGTTGCACATGGACTGGAAAAGCGATGCGTGCCGGTGCCGATAGCGGATTCTCGCGGCAAGCGACAGGCAAGCCGCGCCCCTTTTTCGTTTACACTGATTCCATGTCCGACTGCCTTACTCTCGTTTCAAATATTGAACCATGAATAGAACATATCGTTGGCGCACACCGCTTATTGCTGTAATTCTGGCATTCGCGGCCCTTCCCGCATCGGCACAGCAAAAATTCCCGGTTATCCCGCTCACCGCAGGCATGCACGTCATTCAAGCCGAGATCGTGGCAAACGACAGAGATCGCCAACGAGGTTTGATGTTCCGAGAAAAAATGGGGCCGAATGAAGGTATGGTATTTGTATTTGACGCGCCGGCCAGAGTTTGCATGTGGATGAAGAATACCCCGCTGCCCCTATCGGTCGCCTTTATCGATGAAAGTGGCAGTATTGTGAATATTGAGGATATGAAGCCGCAGAGCACCGAATCTCACTGCGCAAAAAAACCGGTTCGCTATGCGCTGGAGATGAATCAGGGCTGGTTCAAGAAGAAAAATATCAAGCCAGGCAGTTCAATCCGCGGACTTCCCGTCGTTAGGTAATCGGGGCGTGTGCCTGATAAACATGGCATTTCCACTTGAAGCCGGCTGGATAAAAAATCCGTCACAGCAAAACAGTTTTATGCCAGACAATAAAAAACCCCGCATGACGAACGTCATGCGGGGTTTTTAATCTGACTTCTCTAGTCTGCGCTTCGGGGCAATCAGAAATTCGAATTAATCAGGCAAGCGCCTTCAGGGCAGCAGCCAGGCGGCTCTTGTGACGAGCAGCCTTGTTCTTGTGGATGATTTTCTTGTCGGCGATTCGATCCAGAGTGGAAATCGAAGATTGAAATACCAAGGTTGCCGCCGCTTTGTCGCCGCTTTCGATCGCTTTGCGAACAGACTTGATTGCAGTACGCAATGCAGAACGCTGGCTCGAGTTATGTGCGTTTTGTTTGACTGCTTGCCGAGCGCGTTTGCGTGCTTGTGCGGTATTTGCCATGAAATTTCCTAAACGTAGTCAGTGTGCGTCCGCAATAACTTGTTGAATATTGCGAGACAGAATTCTGTAAAGCCTCGGATTATAACGGCTTTTTCATTAACCCGCAAATCTCGTCAACGCTTCCATGTTGATTATCCAAGAATTTTTCATAGAACATATTGGATCTCCGACTACCGCCTCCGACATGAATGGCAAAATTTACACCATAGTTTCATAAAGGTAATTTTTTTATAGTTGGTGGACGCAATAAGGCTGGTTCTCTATTACCTGTACTTGAACAGATATAATCCCGCTCCATGAACTTGCACAAAACACTTGCCACCGTCTCCGGAATGACGATGCTGTCCCGCGTGACCGGCCTGCTCCGCGAGTTCCTGATTGCAAGAGCCTTCGGTGCGTCGGCTTATACAGATGCATTTTTCATTGCATTTCGCATCCCCAATCTATTGCGGAGAATGTTTGCGGAAGGCGCATTCTCTCAAGCGTTTGTTCCTATTCTTGCAGAGTACAAAAATAAAAAAGGCGATGCCGATACCAAGGAACTTGTCGATCACGTCGCCACGATGCTGGCCTGGGCATTGCTGTTGACTTGTATGGTCGGCATTGCCGCGGCGCCAATAATTGTTTATGTCGTCGCGACGGGTCTGAAGTCCGATCCCGGCGCATTCGATATATCCGTGACGATGACGCGCATCATGTTTCCCTATATTGGATTCATGGCATTTGTCGCTTTGGCCGGCGGAATACTGAACACCTGGCGTCAATTCAAGATTCCCGCTTTTACACCTGTATTGCTCAATATTTCTTTCATCGTTGCATCGCTGTTTCTGGCGCCGCGACTGGAGCAGCCGATTTATGCATTGGCGATTGCCGTTGTAGTCGGCGGAATACTGCAAATGGCAATCCAGGTTCCGTCGCTGGTAAAAATCGGCATGCTGCCGCGTATTTCCTTCAACTTGCGCTCTGCGATGAGCAATGCCGGTGCACGCCGGGTATTGAAGCAAATGGCTCCCGCCACTTTTGGCGTATCGGTTGCCCAGATCAGCTTGATCATCAACACCAATATCGCCTCTCATCTGGAGAATGGCAGTGTTTCATGGCTCTCGTATGCCGATCGCTTAATGGAATTGCCGATCGGATTACTGGGGGTTGCGCTAGGTACGATTCTGCTGCCTAGTCTTTCCAAAGCCCACTCGACCGGCGACAAAACGGAATATTCCGCATTGCTCGATTGGGGTTTGCGCTTGACGTTTCTGCTTGCCTTGCCGTTTGCCGTGGCGCTTGCGACCCTGTCCGAACCGGTTACCACAGTGCTGTTCCATTATGGAAAATTCGATGCGCATTCGGTTGCAATGACCGGTCGCGCATTGATCGCATATGGCGTCGGACTAATCGGGTTTGTGCTGATTAAAATCCTTGCCCCCGGTTTCTATGCACGGCAGGACATCAGAACGCCCGTGAAGATTGCGATCGGCGTATTGATCGTTACCCAATTGATGAATCTGATATTTGTTCCATGGATCAAGCATGCCGGCCTGGCTTTGTCGATCGGCGTGGGCGCATGCCTGAATGCCGGATTCCTGTACTGGGGCTTGCGCACGCGCGGCATTTATATTGCAAAGAGCGGCTGGCCCATGTTCTTTATCAGGCTGGCGGGAGCCCTCTTTCTGATGGCAGGGGTAGCGTTATCGACTGCAGGATACTTCGATTGGATCGGACTGCAATCCAGCCCGTTTCAGCGAATTGGTGCGCTGGCGCTTGTCATGGCGGCATGCGGCATTACCTATTTCGGCGCCCTGCTTGCAATGGGGTTTCGCTTCGGGGATTTCAAACGTATTTCAGTCTGATTGGCATCAACTGCGACTGCATGGTCAATGATCTTCCTCTTTATTTAGCGCGATCCTGCATATATGATGGATCGTATGATGATGAAATCCCTCGATTACTTTGCCTCGCTGGTGCAACAGGATGAATCAATTCCTCTGTTCGAAGCGGCATTGGCCATCGCGCAGGATAGCGATCCTGATCTTGACCTGACGGCGCAGCAAATTGAGATCGACATGCTCGCGGCAAAGCTGCAGCGGCGCCTGCCGGCTGATGCGTCGCATGTGCAAAAGCTGCGTATGCTGAATCATTTCTTCTATCAAGAGCTTGGTTTCGCCGGAAACCTCAATGATTATTACGACCCCGACAATAGCTATTTGCATCATGTCATCACGACACGGCGGGGTATTCCGATTTCGCTCGCTGTGGTCTATATGGAGCTCGGACAACAGATTGGACTGGACATAAAAGGAATCTCCTTTCCAGGACATTTTCTGATGAAACTGTCAGTGCAATCCGGAGATATCATTCTGGATCCGTTCAACGGTACCAGCCTGTCTCGAGAAGAGCTGGAAGAACGTCTGGAACCTTATTTCATGCACCAGCACTATCATGCCGACATGTCGCTTGCGACCTATCTTCAGGATGCACATCCACGCGAAATTCTGGCGCGAATGTTACGCAACCTGAAGGCGCTGTTTTCCGAGCATCCGCAGTGGCAGCGAATATTGGAAGTGCAGCAACGACTGGTGATTCTTCTTCCGGACGAAATCACCGAGCGCCGCGACCGTGGCCTGGCATATGCGCATCTGGAATGCCCCCAGGCTGCCTTGCAGGACCTGGAAGCCTATCTGGCTGAACGTCCTTACGCGACGGATGCGGACGCGATCCGAAGCAAACTGGCGGACCTGCGCGATGCCTGCAAACGGCTGAACTGAATTTCAAAAGCTCCGACTACGGCAAGTGCAAGGTCGATAAATGGCATGCCGGCGCAAATATTACGGAAGCCTCCGGCCTGTTCTAGCCTTTTGACCGTGCTTCGATGGTTTCCCATTTCTCAAGGTTCGCCAATAGCTGCCGGTCGATTTCCGCAAACCGATCATTGAGGCGTTGCGCTTCGTCCGGGCGCTGCTGGTACAACGCAGGATCCGCCAGTCGTTCGGACAATGCTTTCTGTTCCTGCTCCAGTTGCGCAATCAGCAAAGGCAACTCATCCAGATCGCGCTGATCCTTGTAACTGAGTTTTTTTTGTTTGGGCAACGGCTTGGACTCCGGCTCCTTGCTCGAAGGTTTGGACTCGTTTCTTGCCGCGCCCTTGCCGGATGCGGATTGAGGCGCAGGACGCATGCGCTCCCAATCACTGTAGCCGCCAATGTATTCGCGCCATTGTCCATCTCCTTCGGCAACGATCACTTGAGTGACGACATTGTCCAGGAATGTCCGATCATGGCTGACCAAAAACACCGTGCCCTCATAATCTTCCAGTAATTCTTCCAGCAATTCGAGCGTATCGATATCGAGGTCATTGGTCGGTTCGTCAAGAACCAGCACATTCGCCGGCTTTGCAAACAAGCGTGCCAGCAGCAAGCGATTTCGTTCACCGCCCGATAGTGATTTGACCGGCGAGCGGGCGCGCTCGGGCGCAAACAAAAAATCATTGAGATAGGTCATCACATGTTTGCGTTGCCCATTGATCTCAACCCAATCGCTACCTGGCGCAATCGTATCGGCGAGACTGGCCTCTTCATTGAGTTGTGCACGCATCTGGTCAAAATAGGCGACCTGCAATTTCGTTCCCTGGCGAACCGCTCCCCGATCCGGCTGCTCTTCCCCCAGAATCAGTTTGAGCAAAGTCGTCTTGCCGGCGCCGTTCGGACCGATCAAGCCCACCTTGTCACCACGCAGAATGGTCGCGCTGAAATCACGCACAATCACTTTACTGCCGTAGTCCTTATTCACATCGGATAGCTCGGCAACAATCTTGCCGGAGCGTTCACCGGAAGACACGTCCAGCTTTACCTGCCCCTGCTGCTCACGCCTTGCGCTACGCGTCTGCCGCAATGCTTCCAGCCGCCTGACCCGGCCTTCGTCACGAGTCCGGCGCGCTTGCACGCCTTTGCGTATCCACACTTCTTCTTGCGCAAGAAATTTATCGAATTTCGCATTTTCGACTTCTTCGACTTCAAGTTGCTCGGCTTTGCGGACTTGATAGGCAGTGAAATTCCCCGGGAAGGACAACAGACGCCCCCGATCCAGTTCGATAATCCGTGTCGCCACATTGTCCAGGAAGCGCCGGTCATGGGTAATGAAAAGCACGCTGCCCTTGTAATCGCGCAGCAGGCCTTCGAGCCACATGATCGATTTGAAGTCGAGATGGTTAGTAGGCTCATCGAGCAACAACACATCGGGCGCGCTGACCAGAGCGCAGGCCAGTGCGACCCGCTTCTGGGTTCCGCCGGATAGTGTTCCCATCAACGCGTCTTTGTCCAGATTCAAACGATCCAGCGTGGTCTCGACGCGGTTATTCAGGTTCCACGCGTCTGCCGCGTCCAGCTTGACCTGGATTGCGTGCATGCGTTCCATCACTGCATCGTCGTTATCGCCGCCAAACTGGGTGGTCAGCGCGTCATACTCGGCAAGCAGATTTTGCATCTCGCCCAGCCCTGCTGCGACCGCATCGAATACCGATGTCTCGGGCGAAAAATG
>JAKFFO010000161.1:0-7973 GCA_036675035.1 Oxalobacteraceae bacterium | reverse complement strand
TGGCTTCGGCCAGCGTCGGATAGATATGGATCGTCCCCAGAATCTTGTTCAGCCCGAGCCCGTGCTTCATCGCCATCACGTACTCCGAAATCAGATCTCCGGCATGTTCTCCTGCAATCGTCACGCCCAATATCCGGTCCTTTCCCGGTACCGTCAACACCTTGACGAATCCATGCGCCTCCTCGTCGGCGATAGCGCGATCGAGATCATCGAGGCCGTACACAGTCACTTCATACGGAATGTTTTTCGCCTTTGCATCCTGCTCATTCAGACCGACGCGCGCGATTTCCGGTTCGGTAAACGTCGCCCAGGGAATCACCGAATAATCCGCCTTGAATTTCCTGAAACGGCCGAACAATCCGTTGACTGCCGCATACCAGGCCTGGTGCGAAGCGGTATGCGTAAACTGAAACGGGCCGGCCACGTCGCCAGCCGCAAAAATATTCGGATACAGCGTTTGCAGATATTCGTTGGTTTCAACGGTATTTGCTTTTGTCGTACGGATGCCGAGTTCCTCCAGTCCATAGCCGCTGACATTGGCTGCACGGCCGACCGCGCAAAGCACTACGTCGAACGCTATCCGTACTTCATTTCCATTGTGGTCGGCAACCAGCGTTTTTTCGCCCCCGTCGATGATGAATCTCGTCGCCTTGTGCCCGGTAAGCAGGGTTATGCCCTCCGACCGGAAGCGCGCCGCAAGCAGCGCCGATACTTCCGCATCCTCCCTCATCAAAATGCGCTCTGCCATTTCGACCTGCGTCACTTGCGAACCAAGCCGCTGAAAGGCCTGCGCCAGTTCGCAGCCGATCGGCCCGCCGCCCAGCACCACCAGCCGCCTCGGCAGTTCACGCAAATCCCATAGCGTGTCGGAAGTCAGATAGCCGATTTGTTCCAGTCCGGGAATCGGCGGCACGAACGGGCGTGCGCCGGCGGCGATCACGATATTGCGTGTGGTCAGGGTTTGCGCTCGGCCATCGGCATCCTTCACTTCGACCGAAAACGGCGACACGATTTTCGCATCGCCTTGCAGGCACTCGACACCGAGCCCGGCATAGCGCTCGGCCGAATCGTGCGGCTCGATGGTCTTTACAATACGTTGCACCCGCTCCATGATGCTCGCGAAGTCGATTTCGGCGGAGGCCGATGCGAGGCCGAATTCCTTTGCGCGTGAAATGTGCGACGCCAGCCTGGCCGAGCGAATCAATGCCTTGGAAGGAACGCATCCGGTGTTCAGGCAATCGCCGCCCAGCTTGTGCCGCTCGATCAGCGCGACTTTGGCCTTGACCGCCGCTGCGATATAGGACGCCACCAAGCCAGCGGAGCCGCCTCCGATCACCACCATGTTGTAATCGAAGCGCCGTGGCCGCGGCCACTTGGCATACACTTTTCGCGCCTGGAAAAAATCGATCGCCTTTTTTGCCAGCAATGGAAATATCCCGAGCAACACGAATGAAAAAATCAGGCCAGGCGAAAGAATGCCCCTGAGCGTCGTAATCTGCGCCAGCTGGGTACCCGCATTGACGTACACCAGCGTGCCGGCCAGCATGCCGAGCTGGCTGACCCAATAGAATTTCCACACCCGCATCGACGTCAGTCCCATGACCAGATTGATCAGGAAGAATGGGAAGATCGGCGCCAATCGCAACGTGAACAGATAGAACGCGCCGTCCCTGGCAATGCCCGCATCGAACGATTTCAATTTGTCGCCGAAACGCTGCTGTATCGATTCGCGAAACAGGAAACGCGCGGCCAGAAATGCCAGCGTGGCGCCTATGCTGGATGCGAACGACACGATCAGCATGCCCCACCCCAGCCCGAAAATCGCGCCGGCCGCCAGGGTCATGATTGTTGCACCGGGAAACGACAAGGCGGTAACCAGCGTATATGCAACGAAGAAGCCGCCTGCGCTTTGCAATGGATGTGTTCGCGCGTAGTCTTGCAATTCTTCCTGGTGCGACTTGAGCGTTTCCAGGCTCAGGAAACGGCCAAGGTCAAATACGAAAAACGCCACGATCGCTGCCGCTACCAGCAACAACAGGATGACCCGCTTTATATTCATTATTTTCCCTTGATGTGTCAGGCTCGCAGGCCGCACATTTGTTGTGGATGGGCTGTCATTTCGGATGAGTTGGAGCTACAGATGCCGAAGTAAGATCCGAAGCCGGATACGACCTTCTCGGCTGCTCACCGGCCCCGATCGTCTATCGTGGATTTCAAATACGCCTGGTGGGGGAAATATACAGGCCCGTTTTCGATCCGGCGAAAATAGGATTCATAAGCGGGCGATCCGATTTCCCAATCGGACAAGAACCTCGTGCGCCATGCCGCAAAATCATACTCTATCGCGATTGCTGCCACGTAGATCCGATGTCCGGAAATCTGCCATGTCGCGTCATGCAGCACCGGCATGCGGTCCGGAGCCGGCGTCGTGGCAATGCGGCTGATGATGCCGAACCGGGTGCCGGCAAAATTCGGCATGCCGGCCGCGCCGTTATTGATGATGGCCTGCATCCGGCCATCGACATTGAAGCGGCGCAACACCGGCAGACAGGTATGGCTGCTGGCGAACACGTCTACCTGCGCGCTGCGCAGCGACGCCGCTACTGCGGTTTCCATCGCCGGATCGGCCAGCTTATCGTGCGCAAAATCCCAGCCGGCCAGCGAGTTCGCATCGCCATGCACGATCCCCACGCGCGCACTGCCGACTTGCGCCAATGCGTGCATCGGTAACTTGCCCAGCGTCTGCCGCAACGCCGGCACGGACCGCGCAGTGTCGCGCAAGCGCTCGATGATTCGGTTTGAACGTTCCACATCCGCATCCGACACTTCGTCCGGGTAGGCGCAGCCGCAACCGAAACAGTCGTCCTCGCCGGCGAGTTCTGTTTCCACGTTGCCGCGCAACGCGGTGAATTTCATTACCCGCCGGGTAATCATTTCAAATACCGCCGGATCGGTGTCGAACCAATGGAAATCTCCATTGAATACCAGCCGCGGCCGCATGCCGTTTCGCGCTTCCGACGCCGCCAGCGCTTCGACGGCATCCAGTGCGAACGGATTGCCGTACAGTCCGCCGATCACGTACAGGGTTTCGGCGGCGATCTCGGGCGTGCGGCGGAATACGTGTGCGCCATAACCATAATCTGCAGGGCAGCTCCGCCCCGCAAGCGCGCGGCGCCCATCCGGATCGATCAGGTGTTCCTCCAACGCCGAGAGCTCGGGCGAGCGCCGATTCCGCAGACTGATTCCATCGCCCACCACCTTGTTCACACCAGCGCACCGCCGCAACTGCTCCCCGCGCCGGCCGTACATCCCCAGCAGTGATCGGCGATCATGATGGGATTGCCGTCGACCTGCGTCTGCAGCAGATCCGACAGATGCATGCGCCCCTTTCCGGGACGCTTCAACGGTAAGCCGAGCATCTGGTTGAAATCGCAGTCATACAGATTGCCGCGCCAGTCGACCGAGATCAGGGTTCGGCACATCACGTGATCGAGGTTTGCATCCTGATGCGATGAGCGGAGCAATTGCATGTAGCTGGCAAACTGCCCTTTCGACACCAGCGTGCTGCCGAACCGCTGGATCGGCATATTGGTGATCGTATATAGCTGGTTGAAGCGAATGCCGAACCGTTCGCCCAGAAAGCGATCGTAGTCGGCTTTCAATGCAGGCTGAGAAGGTGGCAAGACCGGGCCCTGCGGATTGAACACAAGATGCAATTCCAATTCGCCATCCGCAGCGCCGTATCCGAGCGCATTGAGTTCTTGCAGCACACGGATACTGGTTTCGAACACGCCTTTGCCGCGTTGCCGGTCGACGTTGTCCTCCAGATAGCAAGGCAAGGACGCCACGATCCGGACCTGATGGTCGGCCAGAAATTGCGCCATCGTTTCGTAACCCGGCTCTTCCAGGATCGTAAGATTGCAGCGATCGATCACCGTCACGTCCAGCGCGCGCGCTTGCTGCACCAGGTAACGGAAATGCGGATTCATCTCGGGTGCGCCGCCGGTCAGATCCAGGGTTTTTATCCGGCCGGCGCGCAGCACGGCGAGCACCTGGTCGACCGTTTCACGGGTCATCTGCTCGGTACGCGTCGGGCCGGCGTTGACGTGGCAGTGAACACAGCTTTGATTACAGGTGTAGCCCAGGTTGACTTGCAGCGTATCCGCCGCCTGACTGCGATGAATTGCGGGAAAATCTGTGACTGCCAGCAATGGAAGCGTTGCGCGCATGGAAAAGGTCCGTTGGACGAAATGTGAGCAAGGATAAACCGAAAAAAAGTTTCTCGTTGGTCGCGAAAAACTACATAACCTTACAACCGATGCAAGTTCGGCGGCATTAGATCGAACCGGGAACACCGGTTTTACCCGAACTCAGGCAGGTTTGTTACTCAGACGTCGCCAAGTATGGCGACAGTCTCGCGCCGCAGTGCTCCTTCCCCTTCAAGGGGAAGGTTGGGATGGGGATGGGTTTTGCATAGCACATTCACCCATCCTCACCCTAGCCCTCCCCTTGAAGGGGAGGGAATGCGGTTTTGCAATCGTCGCCTTACTTGGCGACGTCTAAGCAAAGCTAAAAATATTTGCTCAGTAGCGGCGCCAGCTTCTCGCGTGTTGCAGGCGGC
The DNA here is from genome assembly GCA_036675035.1 of Oxalobacteraceae bacterium. Lineage (GTDB taxonomy): Bacteria > Pseudomonadota > Gammaproteobacteria > Burkholderiales > Burkholderiaceae_D > MESE01. The sequence continues at coordinate 3,352 of JAKFFO010000161.1, read as the reverse complement.
ATTGCCGACGGCGGCGTTACCAGCGATTTGGCCAGTGCATCATGTGCGGCAGATACCGGCGGATTCACGCTCAAGCGCTTGATGCATGCACGCAGCACGGTTTGCGCATTCACGGCGTTGTGCATCAGGTTTGCAATCGCCATCTCGGCAGTCACTGCATCGTGCCCCGGATGCCAGCAATCGAAATCGGTGACCAGCGCGAGACTGGCATAGGCGATTTCAGCTTCGCGCGCGAGCCGGGCCTCAGGCATATTGGTCATGCCGATCACCGATGCACCCCACGAGCGATACAACTGCGATTCCGCATAAGTGGAAAACGCCGGGCCTTCCATGCAGATATAAGTGCCGCCGCGATGCAAGGTCGCATCCGGCAGATCGCAATCGGAGAACGCCTGCGCAACCGTATCGCTCAATGCGCTGCACACCGGATGCGAAAATCCGATATGGGCTACCGCGCCATCACCGAAAAACGTGCCGATCCGCCGTTTGGTCATGTCGATGAACTGGTCAGGCAACACCATGTGGCGCGGAGCCAAATCTTCCTTGAGTGAACCCACCGCCGATACCGACAAAAGATAATCGACACCGAGCTTTTTCATCGCCCAGATATTTGCCCGGAACGGGATCTCGGTCGGCAGGAAGGAATGGCTTCGCCCATGCCGCGCCAGAAAGGCAACCTCGACACCATCCAGTTTTCCGATTGCAATCGCATCCGACGGCGCGCCGAACGGTGTGTCGACATGCACTTCCTTTACTTCCTCCAGGCCTTCCATTTTGTACAGCCCGCTGCCGCCCATGATGCCGAAGCGAATTTTTTCCATGTGCCCAGTTCCAGTGATTGAATGAGTGATTGTGAATGATTGGTGAAAATTACCGGCAGAAACTTACAGACACATCCAGCATCATGCCGGCCACAACGGCGCTTCATCCATCAGCGCGATCTGTTCGCGCAGCTCCAGGATACGGTCCTGCCAATAACGCTGCGTGTTAAACCAGGGGAATGCCAGCGGAAACGCCGGGTCCTCCCAGCGCGTCGCCAACCAGGCCGAATAATGAATCAGCCGCAAGGTGCGCAGAGCTTCGATCAAATGCAGCTCACGCGGATCAAAATCGTAGAAATCCTCGTAACCGGCCAACAGGTCGGATAGCTGACGCACCATGTCGGATCGCTCGCCGGACAGCAACATCCACAGATCCTGTACCGCCGGACCCATGCGGCTGTCGTCGAAATCAACGAAATGCGGTCCGGCATCGGTCCACAGCACGTTGCCGCAATGGCAATCACCATGCAGGCGGAGCGTTTTAATGTCACCGGCCCGGTCAAAACTTCGCCTGACGCCGTCCAGCGCCTGGCTTGCCACGCTGCGGTAGGCATCGAGCAGTTCGGGCGGGATGAATCCGTGCGCCAGTAGATAGTCCCGTGGTTGGTCGCCGAATGTGATGGCGTCCAGTACCGGTCGGTCGCGATATGGCTGCAGCACGCCGATCGCGTGAATCCGGCCAATAAAGCGCCCCATCCACTCCAGCGTCGCCCGATCTTCCAGTTCCGGAGCACGGCCGCCATGCTTGGGAAATACCGCAAAACGAAAACCATTGAAGGCGTGCAGCGTTTTACCGTCTACGCTCAAGGCCGGCACCACCGGAATTTCATGCTCGACCAGCTCGGCGACGAAAGCGTGTTCCTCCAGGATCGCAGCGTCGCTCCAGCGCGCCGGACGATAAAACTTCGTCACCAAGGGCGGCGCGTCCTCGATTCCGACCTGGTACACCCGGTTTTCATAACTGTTCAGCGCCAGAAGCCTCCCGTCGCTGCGAAACCCGATGCCATCCAGCGCATCAAGGACCAGATCCGGGGTAAGTGCTGCAAAAGAGGGGGTCGCGGTTGTCATGGACGCCATTGTACGGGGATCCGCAAAACCGTAAGCGCTCCGCAAAATACCGTTGATCGTCAAAAAATGACCGCTGGTCCGGCACAAACTTGCTACACAGCAATTTCTCCCATATTCTAGGTATCATGCTTCATGGAAACATTTATGAGCGGGAACATGCCAGATATGAAACGCCCGATTACCGAACATAAACGCAGGAGAAGTGTCGTGAAAAATCGCCGACAACAAGGTTTTACCCTGATCGAGCTGATGATTACCGTGGTCATCATCGGCATTCTCGCCGCGGTCGCGTTGCCGAGCTATACGCAATATATCGTGCGCAGTAATCGTGCCGCGGCGCAAGCGGCCATGATGGATATCGCGAATCTTGAGCAGCAATATCTGCTGGCCAATCGTTCGTATGGGGATTACGCAGCAATCCAGGCCACCGGTTATACGCTTCCGAACGAAGTCAGCGACAGGTACGGCTCTACCGCACCAGTGATCCACACCGACAAAATTCTTGACTCGTCGTGCGCACTTGTGGCCGACACCAGTGCGGTACCGAAATTCGTAATCAAGTTTACGGCGACTGGTTCGCAAGCTGGCGATGGCGATCTGTACCTGAGCAATAGCGGCATCAAGTGTCCAGCTGACAAGTGGTAATCATGCGCATTCCATTCCTCATCCGAACTCAACGCGGCACATCGATGATCGAAGTGCTGGTCACCATCGTAATCCTGACCTTCGGCCTGCTCGGACTGGTCGGATTGCAGACCAAGCTGCAGGTATCCGAAATGGAAGCGTATCAGCGTGCGCAAGCCCTGATTCTGCTGGAAGACATGTCGCATCGTATCGCCAGTAACCGCAATTCCGCAGCGGATTACGTCACAGGTGCCGATAACCCGTTGGGCGCCGGCATGGTCTGCCCTACCACAGACACCACGCGCCAGCAAATCGATACAGGCGAGTGGTGCACCGTACTGCAGGGTGCCGCAGAGGCGTCCAACACAAACAGCAAAGTCGGCGCAATGATCGGCGGACGCGGCTGTGTCGAAAGCCTGGGCAGCAACGAATATCTGGTGACAGTGGCGTGGCAGGGTATGGGACCGCTTACTGCCCCCCCTGCCAGCGTCGCCTGCGGAAAAGACCTCTATGACGGCGCCGCCGGCTCGGCCTGCGAAAACGATCTCTGCCGCCGTGCCATAACCACGATAGTGCGGATTGCGACACTGTGATGAAAAACATTCGACACCCTCGAACTACCTCTGCCTATCGGACAATCACCGGTCGCCCATCGGGTTTCACGCTGATCGAACTGATGGTCGCGATAACGATCAGCCTGCTGATCATGCTCGCACTGATCACCGTGTTCGTTAACATCACGCGCAGTAACGCCGAGATGGCCAAGACCAATATGCAGATCGAGAATGGCCGTTTCGCGATGCAGATTTTGCAGAACGATATCGTGCATGCAGGTTTCT
>JAKFFO010000079.1:0-8134 GCA_036675035.1 Oxalobacteraceae bacterium | reverse complement strand
TCAATTCGAATCGGCGTTGATCAAGACTGCTTTAAAGCATACGCATGGCAGAAAGAACGACGCAGCGGTACGGCTGGGGATTGGGCGCAATACCATTACGCGCAAGATCCACGAGTTGGGAATCGATGGTGCGAAGGACGAGTGAAGAATCCTGTTAGCTCGAACTGGAAACGACCAACACGGTTTCACCGCCTGCCGGTCTCTTGTCAGCCATTTTTTCTCAGCCTTTGCTTTGCAGTTTTCTCCACAGCGTTGTCCGGCTGATACCCAAATATTTTGCGGCAGCTTCCCGATTGCCATTGAATCGTGCAAGCACATCGGCAAGGGTTTCGCTCGCAGTTGGCGGGGCGCGAACGAAGGGCTGTACCCGCGCGGTGCCGCGCATCGGTTTGCCGCCGAGCTCCGGCGCAATTTGCGCCACAAAGTTCGGCGTCAACGCCTGCAGCGGCTCGGCCGCCAGAAAAAGCGCGACGCGCTGCATCAGGTTGCGCAGCTCACGTACATTGCCGGGCCAGCGATAACCGGTCAGTAGCGGCGCGCAGGCGCTGACTTCGGCATGTAGGTTGGCATGAGGGCGGACGTCGAGCGACGCCAGCCCATTCTTCAGAAACCATTCGGCTAGCGGCACCACGTCTTCGATGCGGTCGCGCAACGGCGGAAGATCAAGGCGAAGCACGCCCAGTCGATAAAACAGGTCGGCGCGGAAGCTCCCCTCGTCGATTCGCGATTCAAGATCGCAATGCGTGGCGCAAATGATGCGCACATCGACCGGCACCGGCCGGGTGCCACCGACCCGAACTATTTGACGCTCCTCCAGCACCCGCAGCAGCCGCGTCTGCAACGCCAACGGCATTTCACCTATCTCGTCGAGAAACAAGGTGCCGCGATGCGCCGCTTCAAACAAGCCTGCATGTCCACCCCGACGTGAGCCGGTAAACGCGCCTTCCTCGTAGCCGAACAATTCAGACTCCAGCAGCGATTCCGCGATCGCACCGCAATTCACCGCGACAAACGGTTTATAGGCATTGCCATGCGCAGTCACGTTTTCGCGATGTATGGCCTGGGCAACCAGTTCCTTTCCTGTGCCGGTTTCGCCCTGGATCAATACAGTCGCCGGCGATTTCGCGTACAGCACGATCGACTGGCGCAACGCCTGCATCGCATCGGAGTCACCACGCAGATCATTCAATCCATGCCTGGCGCGCAGGGTGTCGACCTTTGAATGCGGCCGGGTGCGCGGCGATTCCAGTTGCGTAAAGCGGGCCAGTTCAAGCGCATCGTCGAACGCCTGTCGTATCGATGCCGCAGAGTAGACGAACACACCGGTCAAACCCGCTTCTTCCGCCAGGTCGGTAATCAGGCCGGCGCCGACGATCGCCTTGATGCCGGCCGCCTTCAATTCATTGATCTGGGCGCGCGCATCTTCTTCTGTGACGTAGGTGCGCTGCGCAATGCTGAGCCCGAATGTAGCCTGGAATTCGACCAGTTCAGGCATGGTTTCCTGATAACTGATGACGCCGATGTCCCGCGACACTTTCCGTGCCCGTGCCAGCGCCTGCATCACATCGAATCCGCTTGCCTTCGCGACCACGACCGGAATCGACAACCGGCTTTTCAGGTAGGCGGCATTGGAGCCGGCCGCGATCACCGCGTCGCAACGTTCTGTCGCCAACCGTTCGCGGATATGCCGCACTGCTTCTTCAAACCCGAGATGAATCGGCTCGATCGCAGCCCGGTTGTCGAATTCGAGCGTGATATCACGGAACAGATCGGACAGCCGCGAAATCGATACGGTCCAGAAAACGGGCTTGCTGGTTCCTTCGGAGCTTGAAGAGGAGGGATGGCGAGCATTCATGTTCGTTTCAATGTTTCAAGGATACGTTTCATTGCAACATAAATTGAAACATGATGCTACAACAAGAATGAAATGAAAACGACGGTAATTTTTAAACTATTGAATTTAAAGGAAATTTATTTCAGTTTGGGTTGGCAACAATGGGAGATGCCTCGGTTTACAAATGGCACGACGCTTGCAATAGAGAGGCATTCCCCACCTTCATGAAACATTGAGCCAGGTATATATATGAATCAATATTCCGCCGGTGCGGCATTCCGCCAGGCCATCAAGGAAGAGTCTCCGTTACAGGTAATCGGCGCAATCAATGCCAACCATGCGTTGCTTGCCAAGCGTGCCGGCTTCAAGGCGATTTACCTGTCGGGCGGCGGCGTTGCCGCCGGTTCGCTGGGCCTGCCCGATCTCGGCATTTCCAATCTGGACGACGTGCTGACCGACGTGCGCCGCATTACCGATGTATGCGATGTGCCACTGCTGGTCGATGTCGATACCGGTTTCGGTTCTTCCGCGTTCAATGTGGCACGCACGGTCAAGTCGATGATCAAGTTCGGCGCGGCGGCAATGCATATCGAGGATCAGGTCGGCGCGAAACGCTGCGGCCACCGTCCGAACAAGGAAATCGTGTCGAAGCAGGAAATGGTCGATCGCATCAAGGCAGCGGTCGATGCGCGCACCGATGAAAATTTCGTCATCATGGCGCGCACCGATGCGTTGGCGGTCGAAGGTCTCGATGCGGCGCTGGAGCGTGCGATGGCATGCGTCGAAGCCGGCGCCGACATGATCTTTCCAGAAGCGATCACCGAGCTGTCGATGTACAAGAAGTTTGCTGTCGCGGTGAAGGTGCCGGTGCTTGCCAACATTACCGAGTTCGGCGCCACGCCGCTGTTTACCGCGGAAGAACTGAAGTCCGCCGATGTCGGGCTGGTGCTGTATCCATTGTCCGCATTTCGCGCAATGAACAAGGCGGCCGAAAACGTATATACCGCGATCCGGCGCGACGGCACGCAGCGCAACGTGATCGACACCATGCAGACCCGCATGGAACTGTACGACCGGATCAATTACCACGATTTCGAACAAAAACTGGATGCGCTGTTTGCGCAGCAGAAGGCAAAATAATTTTTCAGGAGAAAATATGAGCGACCAACAAGCCACGGGATTCAAGCCGAAAAAATCGGTTGCGCTGTCCGGCGTGACTGCCGGCAATACTGCGCTGTGCACGGTAGGAAAAACCGGTAATGACCTGCACTACCGGGGCTATGACATCCTGGATGTCGCCAACACTTGCGAATTCGAGGAAATTGCGCATCTGTTGGTGCACGGCAAGCTTCCGACGATTGCCGAACTGAAGGGCTACAAGGCCAAACTCAAGGCATTGCGCGGTTTGCCCGCGAGCGTCAAGGCAGCGCTGGAATGCCTGCCGGCGTCGTCGCATCCGATGGACGTGATGCGCACCGGCGCATCGGTTCTCGGTTGCGTGCTGCCGGAAAAAGACGATCACAACACGCCGGGCGCACGCGACATCGCCGATCGGCTGATGGCATCGTTCGGTTCGATGCTGTTGTACTGGTATCACTACAGCCATAACGGCAAGCGCATCGACGTGGAGACCGACGATGAATCGATCGGCGGTCATTTTCTGCACCTGCTGCATGGCAAGAAACCGTCGGCGCTGTGGGAAAAGGCGATGCATACTTCGCTGATCCTGTATGCGGAACATGAGTTCAATGCATCCACTTTCGCCGGCCGCGTAGTTGCAGGAACCGGGTCGGACATGTATTCCGCAGTGACCGGCGCAATCGGTGCGTTGCGCGGCCCCAAGCATGGCGGCGCAAACGAAGTCGCGTTCGAGATCCAGAAGCGTTACGACAATCCGGATGAAGCGGAAGCCGACATCAGGAAGCGCGTCGAGACCAAGGAAGTCATCATCGGCTTCGGTCATCCGGTCTATACGATTTCCGATCCGCGCAACAAGGTCATCAAGGAAGTTGCGCATGAACTGTCCAGGGATGCCGGTTCAACCAAGATGTTCGATATCGCCGATCGCCTGGAATCCGTGATGTGGGACATCAAGAAAATGTTTCCGAATCTGGATTGGTTCTCTGCGGTGTCATATCACATGATGGGCGTGCCGACCGCAATGTTTACGCCGCTGTTCGTGATTTCGCGCACATCGGGATGGGCCGCTCACATCATCGAGCAACGCATCGACAACAAGATCATTCGCCCGAGCGCAAACTATGTCGGGCCGGAAGACCTCAAGTTCGTGCCGATCAAGGACCGTAAGTAGCAGCGTCGACATCATGCTGCTGCGCGAATCAGGGACAGGCTTGCGATGCTCACCGTCGACCGCGACGGTTACGCTTGCCGGTTCCTCCTTCGGCTACCCGCTGCGCATCCTGTTCGGTGCGCAAGCTACTGAATATTCTCTTTTTTCTGATCAATGAATACCACACACCGCAAACCCCTTCCCGGCACCAAACTGGATTACTTCGATACGCGTGCCGCGGTCGATGCGATCAAGCCGGGCGCGTATGACAAGCTGCCGTACACCTCGCGCGTGCATGCGGAAAACCTCGTGCGTCGTTGCGATCCGGCGACCCTGACCGATTCGCTCAAGCAGATCATCGAGCGCAAGCGCGACCTCGACTTCCCGTGGTTTCCTGCACGCGTCGTCTGTCACGACATCCTGGGACAGACCGCGCTGGTCGATCTCGCCGGCTTGCGCGATGCGATCGCCGACAAGGGCGGCGACCCGGCGCAAGTCAACCCGGTGGTGCAGACGCAATTGATCGTCGATCATTCGCTGGCAGTCGAATTCGGCGGTTTCGACAAGGATGCGTTTGCGAAGAACCGCGCGATCGAAGATCGCCGCAACGAAGACCGTTTTCACTTCATCGAATGGACCAAGAAGGCATTCAAGAACGTCGAGGTAATTCCGCCGGGGAACGGGATCATGCACCAGATCAACCTGGAGCGGATGTCGCCGGTGATCCACGCCCGCGATGGCGTCGCTTACCCCGATACGCTGGTCGGTACCGACAGCCATACGCCGCATGTCGATGCTTTGGGTGTGATCGCGATCGGTGTCGGCGGACTGGAAGCCGAAAACGTGATGCTCGGCCGCGCGTCGTGGATGCGCCTGCCGGACATCATCGGTGTGGAGCTGACCGGAAAACCCCAGCCGAACATTACCGCCACCGATATCGTGCTGGCACTGACCGAATTCCTGCGCAAGGAAAAGGTAGTCGGCGCTTACCTCGAATTTTTTGGCGAAGGTGCGACCGCACTGACGTTGGGCGATCGCGCAACGATCTCGAACATGACACCGGAATTCGGCGCCACCGCGGCGATGTTTTATATCGACCAGCAAACCATCGACTACCTGAAGCTGACCGGCCGTGAAGCCGAGCAGGTCAGGCTGGTGGAGATTTATGCGAAAGAGACCGGCCTGTGGGCGGACTCGCTCAAGACTGCCGAATACGAACGTGTGATCACGTTCGATCTGTCGTCCGTGGTTCGCAACATGGCGGGCCCGTCCAATCCGCACAAGCGCCTGCCTACGTCCGATCTCGCTGCACGCGGCATTGCCGCCAAGTGGGAGCAAGTTCCCGGCCAGATGCCGGACGGTGCGGTGATCATTGCCGCCATCACCAGTTGCACCAACACCAGCAACCCGCGCAACGTGATTGCCGCCGGCCTGCTGGCGCGCAACGCCAATGCCCGCGGCCTGACCCGCAAGCCCTGGGTCAAGTCTTCGCTGGCACCAGGCTCCAAGGCGGTGCAGCTTTACCTGGAAGATGCCAAGCTGCTGGCGGAACTGGAGCAGCTCGGCTTCGGAATCGTCGCGTTCGCCTGCACGACCTGCAACGGCATGTCCGGTGCGCTGGACCCGGTGATTCAAAAGGAAGTCATCGACCGCGACCTGTACGCGACCGCCGTACTGTCAGGCAACCGCAACTTTGATGGCCGCATTCATCCGTATGCGAAGCAGGCCTTCCTCGCCTCGCCGCCGCTGGTGGTCGCCTACGCGATTGCCGGCACCGTCCGCTTCGACATCGAAAAGGATGTGCTGGGCACGGACGCCGATGGCAAGCCGGTGACACTCAAGGACATCTGGCCGAGCGATGAAGAGATCGATGCGATCGTCGCGCAGAGCGTCAAGCCCGAGCACTTCCGCCAGGTCTACGATCCGATGTTTACTTTCAAGGTCGGCGGGAATGAAAGAATCAGCCCGCTGTACGACTGGCGCCCGCAGAGCACTTACATCCGCCGTCCGCCGTACTGGGAGGGCGCGCTGGCGGGAGAGCGCACGCTCAAGGGCTTGCGTCCGCTCGCGGTGCTGCCCGACAACATCACCACCGACCACCTGTCGCCGTCCAACGCAATCATGCCGGACAGCGCCGCGGGCGAATATCTTGCGAAGATGGGCCTGCCGGAAGAGGACTTCAACTCTTACGCGACCCACCGCGGCGATCACCTGACCGCCCAGCGCGCCACCTTCGCGAATCCGCAACTGGTGAACGAAATGGCAGTGGTCGACGGCAAGGTCAAGAAGGGCTCGCTGACGCGCATCGAACCGGATGGCAAGGTGGTCCGCATGTGGGAAGGCATCGAGACCTACATGGAGCGCAAGCAGCCGCTGATCATCATCGCCGGCGCCGACTATGGCCAGGGTTCGTCGCGCGACTGGGCCGCCAAGGGCGTACGCCTGGCCGGCGTTGAAGCAATTGCGGCCGAAGGCTTCGAGCGTATCCACCGTACCAATCTGGTCGGCATGGGCGTGCTGCCGCTCGAGTTCGTGCCGGGCGTGAATCGCCTGACGCTGGGCATCGACGGCACTGAAACCTTCGACGTGATTGGCGAACGCACTCCGCGCGCCATGCTGACGCTGGTGATCAACCGCAAGAATGGTGACCAAGTGAAAGTGCCGGTGACCTGCCGTCTCGATACCGCGGAAGAAGTATCGATTTATGAAGCGGGCGGGGTGCTGCAGCGCTTTGCGCAGGACTTCCTTGAATCGACAACATCAAAGGCTGCCTGAAGCCGCACACTCTGGACGGTGCAGCGATGTACCGTCCGGCTTTTCCAGGAAAAGATATCCATGGTCCACGTCCCTCAAATCAAGATTCCCGCTACCTATATGCGTGGCGGTACCAGCAAAGGCGTATTCTTCCGCCTGCAGGATTTGCCCGAGCGCGCGCAGTCGCCTGGCGCCGCGCGCGATGCGCTGTTGCTGCGCGTGATCGGCAGCCCGGACCCTTACGGCAAGCAGATCGACGGCATGGGCGGCGCAACCTCCAGCACCAGCAAGACGGTCATCGTGTCCAAGGCTAGTCGCGCCGATCATGACATCGATTACCTGTTCGGTCAGGTATCGATCGACAACGCATTTGTCGACTGGAGCGGCAACTGCGGCAATCTGTCGGCCGCAGTCGGGCCATTCGCGATCAGCAACGGGCTGGTCGATGCCAGCCGTGTGCCGGAAAACGGTGTCGCGACCATACGCATCTGGCAGGCAAACATCGGCAAGACCATCATCGCGCATGTGCCGATCACCAACGGCGCGGTGCAGGAAACCGGTGACTTCGAACTCGACGGCGTCACTTTTTCCGCCGCGGAAGTGCAGCTTGAATTCATGGATCCGGCCGCCGAAGAAGAAGGCGCGGGCGGTGCGATGTTCCCGACCGGTAATCTGGTCGACGACCTCGAAGTCCCCGGTGTCGGCACGCTCAAAGCGACGATGATCAATGCCGGTATTCCAACCATTTTCGTCAACGCCGAAGACATCGGCTATACCGGCACCGAATTGCAGGACGCGATCAACGGCGATCCCAAAGCATTGGCCATGTTCGAAACGATCCGCGCGTACGGCGCGATGCGCATGGGTCTAATCAAGCACATCGAAGAAGCGGCGAAGCGCCAGCACACGCCGAAGATAGCCTTTGTCGCCAAGCCGGTCGATTATGTCTCCTCCAGCGGCAAACAGGTCAGCGCGGGCGACATCGATTTGCTGGTGCGCGCGCTGTCGATGGGCAAGCTGCACCACGCGATGATGGGCACGGCCGCCGTTGCGATCGGCACTGCCGCAGCGATACCGGGCACCTTGGTCAGCCTGGCTGCCGGCGGCCGTTCGCGGGATGCGGTGCGCTTCGGCCATCCATCGGGCAGCTTGCGGGTTGGCGCCGAAGCGACGCAGAGCCAAGCAGGCGGCGAATGGAGCGTGACCAAGGCCATCATGAGCCGCAGTGCGCGGGTGCTGATGGAAGGATGGGTTCG
>JAKFFO010000177.1:0-8188 GCA_036675035.1 Oxalobacteraceae bacterium | reverse complement strand
TGCCGGGGGTAGCCCGGCGGCTACTCACTTTTCTTGTCTCGCCAAGAAAAGTAAGCAAAAGAAGGCGACCGCACAGCCGCTGCCCTTCGGGTTCCCAACAAAGTACCGGCTAAAACGGGAAACGAAATAAACTCGCTGCGCTCAGACAAATTTCGTTTCTGATCCGTTTTAGCCGGTACTTTGTTGGCAGCGTCAAAGCGGGGGTACATCAAAAACGACGGATTTTAAGCGCCAATTCAATGAATTAAAGTATGTAGTCCGCAAACTTGGTTTTGACGTTAAACCCTTGGCGAAGCGCCGCAAGATCGGAAGTCGATGCGGAAAAAGAAGCGAAACATGTTTGAGCGCAGCGAGTTCGTTTCGCTTCCCGCAGCGGCTTCCGGTCTTGCGGGTACCCGCAGGGCGCTTTGCAGGGTCGCCTTTTCTTTGGGTACTTTCTTTTGGCGACGCAAAAGAAAGTACCTCGCCCGCCGGGGCGAGACCCGGCAAGTATCAACGGAGTGAAGACGTTATGGCCACACGGTCACGGAATTGATCAAAACAAGCGGTGAAAATTAAAACCATACCAAACCATAGACACGATTTTCAGTAATCGCAAACAGCAACCACAACGGAGCACACCAAATGAACAAACCCCAAGTCATCGGCGTCGGCATGGTCCCCTTCGCCAAACCCGGCAAGCATGAACCCTACGAAATCATGGCCGGCAAAGCCATTCGCAATGCGCTGGCCGATGCCGGTATCGACTTCACCGAAGTGCAGCAAGCGTACGCCAGCTATGTCTACGGCGACTCCACCTGCGGCCAGACCGCGCTGTACGGCGTCGGCATGAGCGGGATTCCGGTGATTAACGTCAACAACAATTGCTCATCCGGCTCGACCGCGCTGTTCCTCGCGCGGCAAGCGGTGCAATCCGGTGCGGTCGAATGCGCGCTCGCGTTCGGGTTCGAGGAAATGCGCCCCGGTGCGCTCGGCTCCGCGTGGGATGACCGCACGTCGCCGCTCGGCCTGTTCGATACCAAGCTCAATGAAATTGCGCCGGATGCGCCGCCGGCGCCGATCGCGTTGCGCGTGTTCGGTTGCGCCGCCAATGAATATCTTGCGAACACCGGCGCCGATCCGGACATCTTCGCGAAGGTCGCGGTCAAGACGCGCAGCCATGCGATCAAGAGCCCCTACTCGATTTTTACCGAAGCGCTGACCGTCGACCAGGTGATGGCCGCGCCGAAAATCTATCCCGATCACCTGACGCGGCTCGAAGCCTGCCCGCCATCGTGCGGTGCCGCGGCGGTACTGGTCGCCAGCCCCGCGTTCGCAAGGAAACATGGCATCGGCAATGCAGTCACGATCCGTGCGCAGGTGATGGCGACCGACCGGCCGCAAAGCTTCACCAGCGCGATCGACCTGGTCGGCGCCGACATGACGCGCAACGCATCGCGTGCGGCTTACGAACAGGCTGGACTGGGGCCGGACGACTTCGACGTGATCGAGTTGCACGACTGCTTCACGCCGAACGAAGTGATTACTTATGAAGCGCTTGGACTGTGCGCAAAAGGCGGCGCCGAAAAATTCATCAACGATGGCGATAATACCTACGGCGGAAAATACGTGATCAATCCGTCCGGTGGATTGATGAGCAAGGGCCATCCGCTGGGCGCGACCGGTCTCGCGCAATGCACCGAACTGGTGTGGCAGTTGCGCGGCACCGCAGAGGCACGGCAAGTCGAGGGGGCGCGGCATGCATTGCAGCACAATCTTGGATTGGGCGGCGCCGTGGTCGTGACGATTTACGAAAAGTAAACGCAACGCGGCGATCGTCGAGACGATCGCCGGCGGGCAAAAATACAATCGACGTCGGGGCGGTGTCCGCCTCGACGTCGATCAGACGTTTCGAATCTCGACCAGTTTCGACAAGCCCAGGAAATTCACTTTTTTTACCGACCTGATTTCCCAGTCGTGCTTCAGCACTTGTTCGTTGTAACAAAAGTCGGAGCGGAATCCGATCTTGTTTGCCAGCGAACGTACCGTGCGCTCCAGGAACCACCAGAAGCGGCTGCCGCTGAAGTGGTTAAGGATCAGGATGGTTCCATCCTTGCGGCATACGCGCCGGATCTCAGCGATCAGTTTTTGCGGGTCCGGCGTCACCGACAATACATAAGGCATCGCCACGCAATCGAAACTGCCATCCGGAAAATCCATCTTCTCCGCATCCATCGCGAGCAGCCTGATATTGTGATTCTTCAGCTTGGTCGCACGCTCCTGGGCAATGCCCAGCATTTCCGTCGATATATCGATTCCGGTGATCGCCGACGCGGCCGGGTAACGCTCCAGTATCAGCCCGGTGCCGACTCCTACCTCCAGTATCGAAGCCGGGCGCAGCCTGGAAACCGCTTCGCCCAGCGCGACCCTGCCCGGTTCGAAGGCCGCACCGAATACGCGGTCGTATAGCGGCGCATAAAAGCGATAGGTATCAATGACATTGTTTAGGGAGATTTCACTCATTGGATTCGTCAGGTTAAATTGCAGCAGTGATTGAGCACAAAAGTAACCGCCGGATCGGTACGCGCTGACCGGGTGGAACTTCATCGATGGATGCCCTACACAATAGAATATCGATCGTCCCCCTTGTTTGCGGGTGATCAAATACTGCTGCCGTCGATTCTGCGTCAGCTTGTGCAAAACACGGATTGGCGGCCGGCGTGATGCCGGCATGAAATACCGGGACCTAAAGGATCCGGTTGAACCACCACAGCGACAGGCCGGCGGCCAGCACTGCGAGTGCTGCACCGGCCAACGCCAGCAAGGACGAGACTTCGGTTTCTCTTTTCTCGAACACCACGCGCGAGGTCAGCGATTCATAGACTTTTTTCAGCTCCGTTGCCGTTCCCGCATAAAAGTATTCAGCCCGGGTAGCATTCGCCACCTCCTTGAGAGTTTCTTCATCGAGCCGCACCCGCATCGACCAGCCTTCAAATTCGATGTTCTTGCCGTCGACGGTGCCGATACCGACCGTGTACACGCGCACGCCGCGCTCGGCAGCCATCATCGCCGCTTCCATCGTATCCACCCCGGTAGTGCGCTGCCCATCGGTCAACAGGATGATGGCAACGGTATTGTTCGAGCCGGGCGGCACCGGATCGAATTTCTTTTCCTCGCGCTGATTCTTGCCGCGCCCGATCGGCGCGGTACGCGGTTCGTCCTGCTTCTCGGTGACGTCTTCCAGATCGATCCCGGCGTCGGGAAACAGCGTCGCCAGCGACAGCACGATGCCGCTTCCGATCGCGGTCGCGCGCTGTAACTGAAACCGGTCGATCGCCGCAACCAGATCTTCGCGGGCCAGCGTCGGCGGCTGGACTACCGCGGCGGAACCGGCGAAGGTGACGATCCCTACCCTTACCGTGCGCGGCAATTCATCGAGAAAGGCCTTGGCCGCATTTTGCGCGGCCACCATGCGATTCGGCTCGACATCGGTGGCGCGCATGCTGCCCGACACATCCATTGCCAGAATGATGGTCTGTTGCTGCGAAGGCAGTGTGACCGTGGCCATGGGCCGCGTACCGGCCAGCAGCATCGCGGCGATTGCCAGTAAAAACAATGCCGGCGGCACATGCCGCTTCCAGCGCTGTTGATGCCCCATCGCCTGTTTGACCAGGCCCAGGCTTGCATAGCGCACCATCAGTTTCCTTTTGCGCCACAGCAGCAATACGTAAAAGCCGATCAGGAGCGGCAGCGCCAGCATCAGCCAAAACATTTCAGGCCACAGGAACTTCATGGCGCCCCCGCGGATACCGCATGCAGATGCGGAGAAAGCGAGCCCGCGCCCAAGCTGCGGGCTCGGCGCTTGCGCAAGTCGGTAAAGCGCAGCACCGCTTCGAACAGATCGTCATCGGTCGACAGTTCGAGCGTATCGACGCCGGCTGAACCCAGCGCTTGCCGAAGTGCGTCCTCGCGCTCCGACGCCAGTTCGCTGAGCCGGAAACGGAAGTCCGGATCATGCGTGTCGACCAGTATCTGCTCGCCGGTTTCAGCATCTTCCATCGTCAGCAAGCCGAGATCGGGCATGTCGCTTTCGAGCGGATCGGAAAGCCGAACCGCGGTTACTTCATGGCGCCGGGCAAGCTGGCCCAGCGTGTGCTCCCAGCCGCCGACACTGATGAAGTCGGACACGATGAATACCGTCGAACGGCGCTGCAGAAAATTCGAACCTGCCACCAGCAGGTCGGCCAGATTGGTTTCGCCTTGAGACGTGATCTCCGGCCGGCTCAGGATCCTTTGCATCAGATGCAGCACATGGCGCCGGCCGGTACGGGCCGGTATCATTTCATCGACGCCGGTGCCGTACAGGATCGCGCCGACCGGGTTACCGTGCCGCGTCAGCAGGCGCGATATCAGCGCAACGAAGTCGGCGGCAACCGCACGCTTGCGCACATCGCTCGAACCGAAATCCACGGAAGCGCTCAGATCGAGCAAAAACCAGGCGGCAACTTCACGGTCTTCGGTATATTCGCGCACGTACGGCGCCTGCTGGCGCGCCGTTACGTTCCAGTCGATATGGCGCACATCGTCGCCGTGCTGGTACTCGCGCAGGTCCGCCAGATCCAGGCCCGCGCCGCGCATCAGCGTTCGATAATCGCCCTGCAGCATTCCATCCAGGCGGCGAATCACGGTCCACTCCAGCCGCCGCAGGATATGCTCAGGCGTGGATGAAAGATTTTGCATGCGGCTCCAAAGGCTTCTCGGGCGCCGGCACCTTCGCCAGGATCCGCCGTATCACCAGATCGGCGGATATGGATTCGGAGAGCGCTTCATAGGTCAGCACCACACGATGGCGCAGCACATCGGCGGCCAGATCCGTCACGTCCTCGGTCAGCACGTAACGCCGACCGCGCAAAAATGCCAATGCGCGCGCGCCTTCGATCAGGTTGATGGTGGCGCGCGGACTGGCGCCGAATTCGATAAACCGCGCCATCTCCTTCAGTCCATGCTGGTCCGGCCGGCGCGTGGCCGATACCAGGCGTACCGCATATTGAATCAATGCCGGGTCCACGTAGATCTGCCGGCATTCTTCTTGCAGCAGGTGCAGCTGCTGCGTGCTTGCCACCGTGTCGACCATGATTGCCGGTCCGGTGACACGCTCGACGATGACGAACTCTTCCTGGTCGGTCGGATAGTCGACCAGCACTTTCATCATGAACCGATCCACCTGCGCTTCCGGCAGTGGATAAGTGCCTTCGGTTTCGATCGGATTCTGGGTCGCCATTACCAGGAACGGCTCGGGCACATAATGGGTATCTCCTGCGATCGTGACCTGGCGCTCCTGCATTACTTCGAGCAAAGCGCTTTGCACCTTGGCCGGTGCGCGGTTGATTTCGTCGGCCAGCAGCAGGTTGGTGAATACCGGTCCGAGCGAAGTGCTGAAGTCGCCGGTCTTCTGGTTGTAAATCCGCGTGCCGACAAGATCGGCCGGCACCAGGTCGGGCGTGAACTGGATGCGCTTGAACGATCCGCGGATCGTCTTGGCGAGCGTTTTTACGGTCAGCGTCTTGGCCAGGCCGGGAACGCCTTCCACCAGAAGATGGCCTTGCGCCAGCATCGCAACCAGCACCCGCTCCAGGAAACGATCCTGTCCGACCACGACGCGCTTGACTTCATACAGAATCCGTTCCATCAGCATCGGAACGTCTGTATCGCTTTCCATGTCTGTCAAATCCATGATGCTCCTTGAGTGTATTCGTGTATGCGCCTGTACGTCTGCGGGTCCGGGAAAGGCCGTCTGGCGCTTTCCGATGTCCTGTCCAATACGAGCCATTAAAACGGCGGCAATCCGGCCGCCGCTGCGGCGCTTTCGATCGGTACTGCAAAACCGATGCCGATGAATACCGATTGATCGGTGGGGTTCAGAATTGCGGTAACGATTCCCACCACCTGGCCATCGGCGGTAACCAGCGGCCCGCCCGAGTTGCCCGGATTGGCGGCCGCATCGAACTGGATCAGATTGCTCAATATGTTTTTGCCTTCCGGAGAAGAATATTCCCGTTGCAAGCCGGACACGATGCCGGCAGATACCGACGGCCCTATGCCGAAAGGAAATCCGACGGCGAACACATGGTCTCCCGGCGCCAGATCACCGGTGGAGCGCATGGTTGCGGGCTGTAAATCATCGGGAACGGTATGTGCCTGCAGCACCGCCAGGTCCTGCTCCGGCCGCACATTGATCACGGTCGCGCCGGACTGGAGCCCGTCGGCAAAGGTCAGTTGCACCCGTTCCGCCGCATGCACCACATGCAGATTGGTCAGGATTATGCCCTTGTCGATAATGACGACGCCGGTCCCTACCCCGCGCTCGGCATCGGCTTTGCCGTCTTTGCCCTTGCGATAACCAACCACTTGCACTACCGATGGCAATACCGCTTCGTACGCGGCGACCGCCGGCGACTCCGGCACCGTAACTTCCAGCGCCTGCATGACCGCCGCATCGATATCCGCCTGGGTAATTTCTTGCGAAGGACGCAATCCGGCCATCAGCGCAATCAGCAGCGCCGCGATCAGAGCGCCGGAGATGCCGGCTGTGGCCAGCGGCCAGCGCGACAGGAATGCCCGCAATCCGGATGCGCGCGCAAGCGGCTGCGGCTGCGCAAGCATAGCGTCCTCTGCAACAGGCGCGGCCTTTGCGGAATGACTGCCACGGCTATACAGGACTGATCGGCGCATAGGGATTGAAGTGCGGACACTGAATTCACCTTATCACCGTTTTCAACAGAGGCTATGACGTGGATCAACCGGCCCTTTCGGTCAATATGCATTTGATGATTTGATTGCGGCATCGAGGGTGGGGAAGACGACAACGCAGCACATGCGGGGAAACTTCGGCGCCGGAAAACGCAGCTTGACGCGGCAGAATGCCCGGCGATTTCGCACCGCATTGCAATCCGCTCTCAATCGAACGGCTGCCCTGGCCGGACTCAGTTTCGTTTGCGGAGCACCTTGCATGACGTTATCGCCCCCGCGCCTGACCAGCCGCTTTGGTTCGAATCCGAGCCGCCGTTGATTCGGAGCAGCCTATGAATACACCTGACGCACTGGCTGCCTGCGGGTAAATCAATAACATGGTGGAACATCAGCATATCCGCATGCTCGCGCGAGATACCGCATGGCAAAGCAAGGTTTGACCATCGGGAGGAACTCGGTCGGTGAGCTTCCATCAAAGTGTGATGATCGACCTATAGACAACCGTTGCTCCGTTTCGCGCGATGTCTATGGTTCGCACACGTTTCAATTTCTTGTACGTATTCCCGGACGATCACTTTTCAAGGAGCTTGACATGGCAACCATGAATCCCGGCATTTCGGAGCGCCGCCATATCCCCGACCGACGTTCGAACGGTCACGATACAACATCCAAACGAATGACCGCTGCCGACTGGATTCCGATGCTGCTGCTGAGCATAGGCGGCATCAATTGGGGCCTGGTCGGCTTGTTCGAATTTAATCTGGTTGCTTACCTGTTCGGTGAAATGAGCACGCTTTCGCGGATTGTCTATGTCGCGGTCGGACTGTCTGCGTTGTATGCGCTTTACCTGGGCAGCAAGATGTCCAGCACACGACACTAGCAGTCAGTCAGATGGAATCGGCGGGAAAGAAATCGATCGATTTTTTCGTTTGACAAGGCGCGGGGCGGCCGCATCGCGGGCCGTGCAACGACGAGGGTTTCCCATGGAACACCGAAACGGTCAGGCGGGAAAAGGCGCACGTTGTATCCGTCGATTCAACCTGGCTGACTACCCGGCTCACGAATCCAGGTTTCGGCACTGCCGATGCCGTGGAACTCCGGCGTTCTTCTGTTTTTTCGGTACGCGTGCCGATAATCCGGAGGCCTTTGCCGCCGCTGGTTTTACTGCGCGCTGCACCCCATTTTTCCCCACCGATGTGTTCCCGCACCGAAGCGGCGTCGCATCCGGCCAATCATCTGCGTCGTGCCTCCGACATTTCCGGCAACTCTGATTCAATCTGCTTTGAGACAGCTCAACCGACTAGGTGGCCACTGTAACCGGCGCGGCCACCTTCGGTCAGAAGTTGACCTATATTGAGTAGGTGCTCTTCGGTTTTACGGAGAGTAGTCATGCAGGAAAATGATCATTGGAGAGAAGTCATGAAAACCATTTCAATTACTATCGCGGTATTGTTCCTGG
>JAKFFO010000206.1:0-8302 GCA_036675035.1 Oxalobacteraceae bacterium | reverse complement strand
GGCCATTCCCGCCTGATTGATCTGCAGCGGCGCATTGGCGAAGCAGGCATTCCAATGGACATGGTGCCGGCTTACCTCGCCAGATCCGAGCCGAACCTGACTGACCCTTATTCGGAGCAGCCGGTTGTCTGGCATGCGGCAAGCCGGACCATGTCGTTTGGCGGATATGGCGAACGGTATTTGAAAAACGGGCGAGTGCAAGTTGAACTGGGTGCTGGCGGACGCTAAAAGCTGTTGCGCGGTTTTTTGAAGTATCCACCATTATCTGCATCCGTAATCTGCGCATGCAGCAGGACGTCATTTTAAAAGTCGGAATCGCGACATTTAGCCTACGCCAGACGAAAGTCAAGGGTGTTAATCTGTCTTGTTGTAGTCGACTTATAGAGTCAGGTATTGCTTTTTTCTTGCCAATTAACGTAGAAGGCAAAAGGCAAGATCTTCCCTCATTGACGCAGATTGTATTTACCCATAGGCAGGCTAGTGAACCTGTCCGCTTATCGCCGCGCCCCAGTTTTGCAGTTGCCAAAGGCGCAGAGCCATATGTATTTCTAACGTTCGCATGGGGATAGCCCAGTCAGCCAATAGGGCATTAATCATTTCCAGCCTTTGGCGGAAAGTATTGATGTGAATGCCAAGCGTTGTTGCTGCAGCTTTTGCATTACGCCCGTGGTCCAGATAGCAAACGAGGGTTTTCGCCAATTCGACTTTCCTGGCATCGCATTCAGTAAACAGCCTGCCAAGCGCTGAGAAAAGAAAGGCATTCACATCACTGCGACTTTTATCCTTGAATAAGATGGAATACAGTGACAGCTCGTTTTCATCCAAGATGGCATCCTGGTTGCCCAGCAGTGGCAGCAACTCCAAGCATCTGCGCAGCCCGTCATGACAAGCAGGCAAGTCCGATAAACTGTTCACCGGCCCCGAGATGACGCCCCAAACTTTATTTCGGGTGTGTTCAGCGAAAAATTTCGTGACCGCTTCTTTCAATAGATAGCTGCTTCCCGGGGAGCCAATTACCATTAACGCACCGTCGATTTCATCAATCAAGGTATTCGCCAGGGAGGGCACTTTACGCATCCTATGGGTGAAATAGCCCAGATCGTTGCCAGCGGACTTTACCAGCATCAGGTACATGGGTTTGACAGGATCGATGCCATATCGATCCAGTTGGTGCGTGAGTTTATCTGGATTGTGTTGTGGATGGCTCAAGAGACTGCGTAACATGATCGGAATCTCGCTTCTGACGGCGGCCTCATTGCGTTCCAAGGACAGTAGTACAACACCAGTCACCACGGAGCTGCGCTCGAAAATCCGCACAGCGACTTCATTCAGTTCATGCAGTGTGTAAATTACTAGACCGCCCAATAGGCCGCGCCCGCCGACCACCGCAGACACGCGGCATACGCCAGCCTCGGAGGCAAATGCGGTGACTGACCTGCCGAGCATTCGGCTTTCCAGCAAGGCGGCATGGATTTGATCTTGCGCCAAATAGCTGTCGTTCCCGACACTTCGGTCTTGTTGATTCAGTACGCTTCGAATGGCTGCCAGCACGGTATAGGTCGGTTGTTCGCCTTCATCCAGGCAGACTACATCGCTACCGAGCATGTTGGATACCATGTCGCACAATTCCTTGATCCCACCCCCTCGCGCAACTAGCGTGGTCAAACGCTCATGCGCTTCGGCGGCGATCTGCGTGTCTGCTGTTTTCTGCTCAAGCCGTCGATTCGCCTCACTTGCCTGCCGCAATGCGTCCTGTGATTGTTCAAAAAGACGCGCATTTTCAATAGCAACCGATGCATGGGCTGCCAATGTCGAGAGAATCGACATTTCCCACGCGTTGTAGGCGCGGATGTAACGGTCTCCGACAAACAGGACGCCGATCACCTGAGAACCGGATAGCAGCGGAACGCCGAGAATCGACTTGATGTCTTCGTCGGTGACAGCCGAGTCAATTAGATTGGTATGTGAAAAGCGGCTGTCAGCTTCGTAATCCGAAGAACAGTAAGGGGAACGGTTGCGGGCTACAAAGCCGCAAATACCGACGTCACGCGGCACGCGAATTTGCTTGAATTCTGCGGAAAAAGCGCCGTCTGTCGCGCGCACATAAAAGTCGCCTCGTTCATAGTCGTAAATGGATAAATAACCGATATCGCATCCGATCAGGTTACGCGCACGATTCACAATCGCCTGCAGTACCTGGTCGATATCGCGAAGCGCCGTCAGATTCTGTGCGGTTTCGATCAGTGCCATCAATCCGCGCTCGCGCGTTTGCAACTGCTCCAGGCGTTCCTTTAGCGCGATTGCCTTTTGCGCGTAATTGATCAGGATTGCCTTGGCAGGATAGTCGGCAAGTGCTTCGATGCGCGCAAGAATCCGGATCAGATCTTCTTTCGCGTTAGACTTGAACAGCGAAGCGATGATTTCATGCTCAAGCGCCGCACCTACAGCAATGCCGGATTCATTGAAAGGCGTGTCACTCATTATGGCTTCTCATTTGCGATAAAGGCATATCTTTGCACTTTGGTTGCGTCAAGCGTCAGGTGGATATTGTGCACATGCCATTCAGGTCAAGCCGTCGCGCTACGCGAACCAAGCCTAAGTACTGACGTGGCAACAACTTCCCGATGACCACACACCACTTCAAGACTTTCTAAGACGTTGCGCAAAAAATATGGTGCGACGCAAAATAATCACACACCAAATACTCCGAAAGAGTACCAATAATTACATAATTTATCTCAATTTATATACTTTATTCACATATAAATCCTCCGCTGGGCTGCCTATACTATTTCTATTGGTATCGCCACTTGCTTGCGATCAACCTGAAATTACTGGAGGCCTACATGAATATTGATTCCCGCTTGCCTAACTTCCGCGCTTTGGATCCTGCCGCCCGCCTAGACGAAATCGTCAATAAGGTCGGTTTGACGGCAGAGGAACGCGCGTTGATTGCCGAGCCAGATGCTTTGTCATTAGAAACTGCAAATGGCATGGTGGAAAATGTCATTGGCAAGTTCGAGCTGCCGTATTCGGTGGCTGGCTACTTCCAGATCAATGGCCGCGATGTTCTGGTGCCGATGGTAGTCGAAGAGCCTTCCGTGGTCGCAGCGGCATCGTTCATGGCAAAGCTGATCCGCAGCGCCGGCGGCTTCCAGACATCGAGCAGCGGTCCGCTGATGCGCGCCCAGGTGCAAATCATGGAATTGACGGACCCCTATGGCGCACGCCACGCGTTGCTGAACCATCGGCAGGAAATTATCGAGATGGCTAACCAGCGCGACAAAGTGCTGATTGGCCTGGGTGGTGGTTGCCGCGACATTGAAGTCCATGTCTTTCCAGACACGCCGCGCGGCCCAATGGTGGTGATGCACTTGATTGTCGATGTGCGCGACGCGATGGGCGCCAACACTGTCAATACGATGGCGGAAACGGTAGCGCCGCGGGTCGAAGAAATCACCGGCGGCAAGGTGCGCCTGCGAATCCTGTCCAATCTGGCGGATCTTCGTCTGGCACGCGCCCGGGTACAGATTCCGGCAGCGCTGCTCAAAACCGACAAGTACAGCGGCGAAGATGTCATCAATGGCATCGTCGATGCGTACACGTTCGCCGCAGTCGATCCGTATCGCGCCGCCACCCATAACAAGGGCATCATGAATGGCATCGATCCGGTTATCGTCGCAACCGGTAATGACTGGCGCGCGGTCGAGGCCGGTGCCCATGCCTATGCCTGCCGTGACGGCCGCTATACGTCGCTGACTACCTGGGAAATTTCAAAACAGGGCGACCTGGTCGGGACGATCGAGATGCCGATGCCAGTCGGCCTGGTGGGCGGCGCCACCAAGACGCATCCGTTGGCCCGCCTGTCGCTCAAGATCATGCAGTTGAAATCGGCGCAGGAATTGGCTGAGATCGCCGTCGCTGTCGGCCTGGCGCAGAACATGGGCGCTTTGCGTGCTTTGTCGACCGAAGGGATTCAGCGCGGGCATATGGCACTGCATGCCCGCAATATCGCGATTGCCGCCGGCGCCAAAGGCGCATTGATCGACAAGATTGCACAAAAAATGGCTGCCGAACGAGATGTGCGAACCGACTATGCGATCGAATTGCTGAAAGAGTACCAATAAGCGCATCTCTACAACTGCATTCGATTGTCGAAAAGGAGCGGACAAGGTGATGACGTTATTTGATTACGCGGCGCGCAGTGTGCCCAGGCAGGTCAAGATCGTCGAGGTTGGCGCCAGGGACGGCTTGCAAAATGAAAAAGTCCAGGTCGCCACCGAGGTAAAAATCGCCTTGATCAATCGCTTGATCGATGCCGGGATTCAATCCATCGAGATTGGATCATTCGTGTCGCCAAAATGGGTACCGCAGATGGCCGATAGCGCAGAAGTCGTGCGCGGCCTGTCCACCAGGCCGGGGGTCGCCTATTCGGTATTGGTGCCTAATCTGCGTGGCCTGGAACAGGCTCTGGAAACCGGCTGCAAGGAAGTCGCTGTATTTGCCGCCGCATCGGAAGCCTTCTCGCAAAAAAATATCAATTGTTCGATTGCCGAAAGCCTGAACCGGTTTCGCCCGGTGTTCGAGGCTGCCGGAAAAGCTGGTGTCAAGGTACGCGGATATGTTTCCTGCGTGCTGAACTGCCCTTTTACCGGTGCTGTGCAGCCCGATAAGGTGGCGCAAGTTGCCGGCGAACTGTATGCGATGGGGTGTTACGAAGTCAGCTTGGGTGACACCACCGGCGCTGGTGCGCCGCTGGCGACCCGCAGGATGATTGATGCCTGTGCAAGCCAGGTGCCGGTCACGGCACTGGCGGGACATTTTCACGATACCTACGGCATGGCAATTGCCAATATTTACGCCAGCCTGGAAAGTGGCATCACAGTTTTCGATAGCTCTATAGCAGGCTTGGGCGGGTGTCCTTACTCACCTGGGGCGACCGGCAATGTCTCCACCGAGGATGTCGCTTACCTGATGCAGCAACTCGGCATTGAAACCGGTCTCGATCTGGCGCTGTTGATCGAAGCAGGCAATGACATCAGCACGTATCTCGGACGGCCAAGCAATGCACATGTCGCGAAGGCACTTGCATCAAAACAATCAACAACGGCAGCCGGCACGGCAGCATCCTGAGCCGGCGTAACAGGGTATCAGTATCACCACATCAAAACGGGCATTCAAGGCCCATTACAAAGGAGATTCAACATGAATAAACAGTTTCTTTCCGGCATAGCAGTCGCCACCATGAGCTTGCTCTCGGTTGCTGCACACGCGCAATCTAAGGAGCCGCTGCGCATTGGCTTTATCACCGACATGTCGGGCGCCTATCAGGATACCGACGGCCCCGGCGGCGCCGAAGCCATCAGGATGGCGGTGGAGGATTTCGGCGGAACAGTGCTGGGCCGCAAGATCGAAGTGCTCACGGCCGACCACCTCAACAAGGCCGATATTGCCGCATCGAAGGCGCGCGAGTGGATTGACCAAAGGGATGTCAAGATGATTGTCGGCGGCGCCAACTCGGGTGCTGCTCTGGCCGTCAATAAAGTCATTTCGGAAAAGAAACGTGTATTTTTCCCGGTCGCTGCCGGTTCGGCGCGGCTGACCAACGAGGAATGCACCCCCTATACCGTCCACTATGAGTACGACACCGTTGCCTTGGCAAGAGTGACCGGCTCGGCAGTCGTGGACCAGGGCGGCAAGAACTGGTTCATGCTGGTGGCCGACTATTCCTTCGGCCATTCCCTGGCCGATCAAGCCACCGAAGTCATCAAGGCCAAAGGCGGCTCGGTGGTGGGGTCGGTCAAGCATCCGCCGCTGTCCAACGACATGTCATCGTACATCCTGCAGGCACAGGCGTCGAAAGCGCAGATACTGGGCCTGGCCAATGCCGGTGAAGACACGATCAATTCGATCAAGGCCGCGCATGACTTTGGTTTGACCAAGAACATGAAGCTCGCCGGCTTGCTGATGGTGATCAACGATATCCATGCGCTCGGCCTGCCGGTCGCGCAAGGCTTGCTGATGGCCGATAGCTGGTATTGGGACAAGGATGAAGCGTCGCGCAAATTCTCCAACCGGTTCTTTGCAAAAATGAAGCGGATGCCGAGCTCGCACCAGGCCGCTGACTATTCGGCCACTGCCACTTACCTGAAAGCGGTGAAGGCTGCCGGCACCGATGACGCCGATAAGGTCATGGCAGAACTGAAGAAGATGAAGATCGATGATTTCTACAGCAAGGGCTATATCCGCGGCGACGGCCGCTACATTCATGACATGTACCTGATGCAGGTAAAGACACCGGCCGAGTCGAAAAAGCCATGGGATTACCTGAAAATCGTGGCAACCGTCCCGGGCGAGGAAGCGTACATGAAAGTTTCCGAATCCAAATGCGCGCTCTTGAAAAAATAAGTGAAAAATAAGTGACGAGCGCGGGTCGACCGCGCTTGTCATGCTTTCCAGGCATGTATAACAAAACGTAATTACAGAAGTCTCCATGAATAATGTCAAGCAACGCATCGCGCTGGTAACCGGCGGCGCTAACGGTATCGGGGACGCCATCGTACTGGCACTCACGGAAGATGGCGTGAAAGTCTTTTCGCTCGATCGCGCAGTACCGAAGCAAGCCCGCGATGGCGTCATTTATCTGGATGCCGATGTCTCTCAGCCTGACCAGGTGGCCAGTGTGTTCAGCCAGATCGACGCGGCCAGACAGGGCATCGATATCGTCGTGCACAGTGCCGGAATCCAGCGCTCCGGCCTGATTGGACAAATGTCATTCGACAATTGGTCCGCAGTGATCGGCACGCATCTGAACGGCTTTTTCCTGTGTGCGTCAGAAGCCATGCCGAGGATGATCAAGCAGGCGCGCGGCGGTGCCATCGTCAGTATTGCGTCAACCGCGGCGTTTGTCGGCTTGCCCGGTCGCGGCCCCTATACGGCAGCAAAGGCCGGCATGGTCGGGTTGACCCGGTCATTGGCGGTCGAAGCTGCGCCATATCGAATCCGGGTGAATGCGGTGGCGCCCGGTTTTACGCGCACTGCCATCATCGACGACGCGATTGCAAACGGTTCGCTGCAGGAAGACTGGATGCTGGAGCGTGTCCCGCTGCGTCGATTGGCCGAGCCCGCGGAAATCGCCAGCGTCGTCAAGTTTCTTGCCTGCGGCGATGCTGGTTATATCACAGGGCAAACCATCGTCGCCGACGGCGGTTGGACTATTCAGGGAATTAACCAATCCCCTGACTGGTTGCATCCAGCCAGGGCGCCTCAATAACGTAAGTTACTCTGATTTTTTCAGCAACTCGGCAGCGAAGTCCGCACGCACATCCTTTGCCGCCACCATTTCTCGCGCGATCCGATCGATGTCCGCGCCTTTGGCGCCGGCGACAATGGCTATATTGCGTGCGTGCAATGCCATGTGGCCGCGCTGTATGCCTTCGGTAGATAAGGCCCGTAACGCGCCCATGTTTTGCGCCAGGCCGACCGCAACCGCGATCTCGGCCAGTTCCTGCGCAGATTTTAATTGCATGATCTTCAGCGACAGGCGTGCAAGCGGATGGGTCTTGGTAGCACCGCCGACCAGGCCGACCGGCATCGGCATTTCAATCGTGCCGACCAGATCTCCTTGTTGCGATATTTCCCAGGTCGTCAGCGACGTATACCTGCCGTTGCGCGAGGCATAGGCATGAGCGCCGGCTTCAACCGCCCGCCAATCGTTGCCGGTTGCGACGATCACGGGATCGATGCCGTTCATGATGCCTTTGTTATGCGTGGCAGCGCGGTAGGGGTCGACCGCTGCAAAGACGTACGCATCCACGATGCCGTTCATGACTTCTTCGCCACTGTACTTGTCGGACTTGAGCAGGGCGGGTGGGATCTGTACGCGCGCGCGGGCAAGCCGGAGGTCCGCAAGGTTCGATAGAATGCGCAGCAGGACCTTGCCGCCAGTAATTGCTTCAATCCGGCCCGCGACCGCTTCGGCCATCGTGTTGACCGTGTTGGCGCCCATTGCATCGCGCACATCGACGATCAGATGCACCACGACCATTGCGCCGCGGGGCGTTTGCTCGAACACATGGACTTCAATATCTTTGCAGCCGCCGCCCAGGCCGATCAGCACCTTGTCGCGACCATTCGCCAGCTCGATCAATTCCTGCTTGTGATTAAGCACGGCGTGGCGCGCGCCGTAAGGATCGGTCAAACCCATGATCTGGACTTGCGCGCGCATCAGGGGGCCGCTGCTGGAAGTCTGGAAGCCGCCGGCTTCGCGCACGATCTTGGCCATGAAAGAGGCGGCTGCCAC
>JAKFFO010000140.1:0-8321 GCA_036675035.1 Oxalobacteraceae bacterium | reverse complement strand
GCTCCTAAAAAAGCAGCAGCCAAGAAGCCGGTAGCAAAAAAGGCAGCAGCCAAGAAGCCGGCAGCAAAGAAAGCCGCTCCTAAAAAAGCAGCAGCCAAGAAGCCGGTAGCAAAAAAGGCAGCAGCCAAGAAGCCGGCAGCAAAGAAAGCCGCTCCTAAAAAGGCAGCAGCGAAAAAGCCGGTAGCAAAAAAGGCAGCAGCCAAGAAGCCGGCAGCAAAGAAAGCCGCTCCTAAAAAAGCAGCAGCCAAGAAGCCGGTAGCAAAGCCGGCGGCTTCGCCGGTAGTAAAGACGGTGTTAAATCCGGCAGCGGCCTGGCCGTTTCCGACCGGCACCCGTCCGTAAAATCCAAGCTCGCTTGGAAGCCTGAATAACTTCAGGCACAATGCCCGCTGTATGGCCTTATGCCGTATGGCGGGTTTTTTTTGGGGAGACAGGTTGTGCTGTACAACATATTTTTGCTGATCGTCGATACCGTTGCAACCATTCTCGCAGCCATCCTGCTGCTGCGCTTCTGGACGCAGGCCGTTCGGGTTCGACCACCATCGGCGATCGGGGAGTTCATGTATAAGCTGAGCGACTGGCTCGTCAAGCCCTTGCGTCGTGTCGTGCCAGGTGCCGGCGGATACGATTGGGCAAGTCTGATTGGAGCCTTCCTGGTTGCCCTGTTAATGGTCTTCATTCATCTATGGATGGTATCGGCAGTGACCGCACAGACGGTGCTGGTGGTGTCGGTATTTCGGCTGCTTCAATGGGTGCTATACGGCTTCATGGGCTTGATCATCATCGAAGTCATTTTCAGTTGGGTCAATCCGCACGCGCCATTGGCACCGTTGGTACGCGCATTGACTGATCCATTAATGCGCCCGCTGCGTCGCGTCATTCCCTTGATCGGAAGCATCGATCTGTCGCCATTGGTGGCATTTATATTGTTACGAATCGCGCTATATCTGGTGAATGCAATGATTCTGCCATTCGCATGAATTCAGCGTGGTGCGTTGAAACCGCCGGCGGCGTTCGATTGATGCTGCAGATTCAGCCAAACGCAAGGAAAAGCGAAGTGATCGGATGTTTTGGCGATGCGCTTAAAATCCGGTTGCATGCGCAACCCATCGACGGTAAGGCGAATGACGTGCTGATCACCTATCTTTCCGACGTGCTCGATATACCTAAAAGAGCAGTAAGCATCATGCACGGGCACGCTGCCAAACGAAAAGTCGTCGACATCAAGGACAGTTGTTTGACAATCGATTCGGTTCGACAGATATTGCTGAGCTCAATTGCCGGCTAACTTTCAATTGAGCGCCGGCAATGCTGGGTTGGCCGGGAATGTGAAGTCATCAAATATGAGTGCAGTGGATGCATCGGTGCGTATTCCGAATTCGCTGCCCTTGGCGACACTTTTTACGGCTTCGCCGAACCGAAACGACATGCCAGCTCCGACATCGTTCATATAGCGATGTCGCTATTACTTCTTGCGTTTTCGATCGGCGGCAGCATCGCTGCCTGTGTCGAAGAGTAGTTAGTCGCAATTCATTAAAAGCGATAACCGAATTCTTCCTGGAAGCGGTCTTCAATCTCCGCCACCGAAGGCGCATGATTCTGTCCGCCTTGATACGTAATCTTGATTGCACCCATCAAGCTGGCAAGCCGGCCAGTAGTCAGCCAGTCCATTCCGTTCGTTAATGCAAATAACATTCCGGCACGAAAAGCGTCGCCGCAACCGGTTGGATCAACTACCTGGTCGACAGCTACACACGGAATGTCAATACGCTGATTCTCCGTATAAATTTCCGCACCCTGTTCGCCCCGCGTCACCACCAATGCAGATACACGCTGCGCGATGTCTTTCAGGGCGAGCCCGGTACGTTCGGTCAAAAGCTCCGCTTCGTAATCATTGACTGCGACATAGGTGGCAAGCTCAATGAAGTGCACCAGCTCAGGCCCGCTGAACATCGGCAGACCCTGCCCTGGATCGAAAATGAACGGCACGTTCAGGTTGGCGCAGTCTTCTGCATGTTGCACCATGCCGTCACGTCCATCAGGCGCAATAATTGCCAGGCCGACTTTGCCGGCGTCGGCAATCCGATTTTGGTGCGATAGCGCCATCGCACCAGGATGAAAAGCAGTGATCTGATTGCTGTCGGAATCGGTTGTAATGAATGCTTGCGCCGTGTATGAAGATTCGATAGTCCTGATGCAGCGCCTGGAAATCCCGAGGCGCTCCAGGCGGTCGAGATACGGACCGCCGTCTTGCCCAATGGTTGCCATGATCAATGGATCGCCGTTCAGCAGTTTCAGGTTATATGCGATATTGCCGGCACAGCCACCAAATTCGCGGCGGATACTTGGTACCAGAAAAGCCACGTTAATCTTATGTAGTTGATCCGCCAGCAGCGCTTCGGAAAAACGACCGTTGAAGGACATGATGGTATCGAAGGCAACGGAGCCGCAAATCAGGGAGGTCATGGATAATTTCCGAAAAATAAATTTGGTTTGAGATTGAATTCAGTAGGAAGAGAAAAATGACCGTCACTGTCGATCGGTTGATATCGCGAATTTGATGCAGAAATCAGCGGCACTGCCGGATTGTTATGGATAAAACAGATACACCCGATACCCTGATGCTTTCAGCTCTGACAGCTCGAAAAAGATTTTGATCGACTGCTCCGAATTTGCGCCAAAACCATTCTTTAAAACGTTTGGGGAGCCGAGATATTCACGCGGTGAAAATACCCGCCGGGCAATGGCTTTCTCGTTTGCGTCGTTTAGTGTCAATTCAATACTTGGCCACGCCTGGGTTGTTGCGCTTCGATTGCGCAACAATACATTGAGTACAAAAGTATCCTGATTCGTCACCAGCGTTTGCAGCTCATTTGACTCGATCGATACTGCATCAATCTGAGCCGGAAAACCCACGTCGCAACCAATGCGTGCACAGGCCTCGATCAGCATGGGCGTCAATTCCGGCAGTCGTGCCGCAAGCTGATTCCGGAATGTGTAGGCGCTCTGGCCAAGCAGGGTAATCAGCAAGATCAGCGATCCGATGCTCATCAATATACGAAGAGTGCGCCCCATTTGCTGCTGTCGGCGCGCACGCTTGACGAAATCTGGCTCCGCTATGTCGTCGTCGCCTTCGATATCGTCATCGACGCTTTTCTTTGATTTTTTACGGCGCCAGGGTTTGCGCTGCAAGTCCTCGATTGCTCGGTCCAGTTCATCCGCTGTATCCTGTTGTGGCTCGGTTTGCGAGTATGTGCCCGGGTCATTTTTTAGCGGCAGGTCCTGATCCGCAATATTCTTATCCTGAACTGCACTTGCGTCGTCAGCGCTTTCCCATGCAGAAAAATCCATCAGGGTCATGCGCTGCAGCGGATCTGCATCAGTATCCGCATGACCTGGCGCAGGTTCTGCCGCATCATCGGTCATCCTAACGTTTGTCGTCTGAGATTCTTCGACCCGCTCGTTAGGCGGCGACACTGTATGCGGCGGTGTTATCGCGGCTTGTCCGGCCGGCGCATGTACATCTTCTCGGGATTGGGTAGCGGAATCTTCTTGGGCCTGAGTCGAACTGGAACCTTGCAGCGTCGCCGATTGCTGGAGTGTCTCGACCGGCAGTAAATTTTCGACGCCGTTGAATATTTCCTTGCATGCGCCGCAGCGGACCAGTCCTGCCCGAAGTTTCAATTGATCATGGGCCACCCGAAAAGTCGTCTGGCAGTGCGGGCATCGGGTCGCTAACGCCATGGTTACTGCTGTGCATCGCCGGTTGAGGCGCCTGGTGTACCGGTCAGTCGCCCCGCCAGAGCGACCCATCCATCCCGCTCAGCCCAGACTTTCAAGTCGATGAATGGCGCATAAGCCGCCGCCACTTCTTCCGCCTGGCGTACCAACACGCCGGAAAGCACCAATGCGCCGCCTGGCGCCACGCGCGCGGCCAGCATCGGTGCCATCAATTTCAGCGGACTGGAAAGAATATTGGCAACCACGATATCGAACGTCGCATCCAGCAAAGTCTCCGAGAACTGTTCCGGTAAATAATAGTCGATTTCACAGTTATTCCGGATGCTGTTGTAGCGAGCCGATTCTATCGCCTGCGGATCGATATCGATGCCGACAACCTGCGCCGCTCCCAGTTTTTCCGCCACCATCGCAAGAATACCGGAGCCGCAACCGTAATCGAGCACCGATAGCATTTCGGGCGCATGCGCCTCCAGCCATTCCATGCATAGCCGGGTGGTCGGATGACTGCCCGTGCCGAACGCCAGGCCCGGATCCAGCTCCAGCACCAGCGCATTCGGGTCCGGCTTGTCGTGCCAGCTCGGCACGACCCAGATATTTTTCCCGATATGGATCGGATCGAACTGTGACTGGGTCAAGCGCACCCAATCCTGTTCGGCCACCGAACGCAATGTGTAGGTGACGGGCTCGGAGTTTCCGCCGAGCCCGCTCGCGTCAAGTGCTGCTGCGACAATATCGGCATGGTTTGCATCCGCAGCCGCCAACGCAATGACCCGGCTGTGTTCCCATGCTGCTTGTTCCGGTTCCATACCAGGTTCGCCGAACAAGGGTTGCTCCGATTCGGTTCCCTGGTCCGCGTCTTCCACCGACACTGAAAGGGCACCGGCGTCCATCAATGCATCAGACAGGTTTTCTGCATGATGACGTGCGACTTCAATGACGATTTCAGTCCAGCTCATGAGATAGCTTTATTTGATTCAAGCCTTTTTGGCTTCTTTCGGCAAATCCGGTTTGTCTGCCAGTTTTTGCTCAAGGTAATGAATGTTTGTACCGCCTTCGATGAAGCGTGCATCGATCATTAACTCGCGATGCAATGGAATATTGGTCAGGATTCCCTCAACCACCATTTCGGACAACGCGATCTGCATGCGCTTGATCGCTTGCTCGCGCGTCACACCATACGAAATGACCTTGCCGACCATCGAGTCATAATGCGGCGGGACGTAGTAGCCGGCATAAGCATGCGAGTCGACACGAATGCCCGGCCCGCCCGGCGCATGCCATGAGATGATCTTGCCGGGTGATGGTGTGAACTTGAATGGGTCTTCCGCATTGATGCGACATTCGATCGCGTGTCCCTTCAGCTCAATATCACGTTGACGAAAACGTAATTTCTCCCCTGCGGCAATGCGAATCTGTTCCTGTACAAGATCGATTCCGGTAATCATTTCCGTCACCGGATGTTCCACCTGTATGCGGGTATTCATTTCGATGAAATAGAACTCGCCATTTTCATACAAAAATTCGAACGTGCCGGCACCGCGGTAGCCCATCTTGCGGCAAGCTTCCGCGCAGCGATCGCCGATTTTCTCAATCAGCTTGCGCGGAATGCCGACCGCCGGCGCTTCCTCAATTACTTTTTGATGACGCCGCTGCATTGAGCAATCGCGTTCGCCAAGCCATACGGCATTCTTGAATTCGTCGGCCAGAATCTGGATTTCCACATGGCGTGGATTCTCCAGGTATTTCTCCATGTAGACTTCCGGATTCCCGAACGCGGACCCGGCTTCCGTTTTGGTCATCGTGACTGCATTCAGCAAAGCCGCTTCGGTATGCACCACGCGCATGCCGCGTCCGCCGCCGCCGCCGGCGGCCTTGATGATGACCGGATAACCGACTTTGCGCGCAACGCGGATTATTTCCTTTGGATCGTCCGGCAATGCGCCTTCCGAACCTGGCACGCAAGGTACGCCGGCTTTGATCATCGCCTGTTTTGCCGATACCTTGTCGCCCATCATTCGAATCGACTCTGAACGCGGTCCGATAAATACGAAACCCGATTGTTCGACGCGCTCTGCAAAGTCGGCGTTCTCGGAAAGGAATCCATAGCCGGGATGAATCGCTTCGGCATCCGTGACCTCGGCCGCGCTGATAA
The DNA here is from genome assembly GCA_036675035.1 of Oxalobacteraceae bacterium. Taxonomy (GTDB): domain Bacteria; phylum Pseudomonadota; class Gammaproteobacteria; order Burkholderiales; family Burkholderiaceae_D; genus MESE01. The sequence continues at coordinate 2,428 of JAKFFO010000140.1, read as the reverse complement.
TTGCCGGCATGCTGAGATAGCTGAGTGCGGATTGCGCGGGCCCGATACAGACTGACTCGTCGGCCAGCTTTACGTATTTTGCATCGCGGTCCGCTTCAGAGTGGACGACCACCGATTTGATGCCCATCTCACGGCAGGCGCGCTGGATACGAAGCGCAATTTCACCACGGTTGGCGATCAGGATTTTTTCGAACATAGTAGGGAAATGTGAGGCGTTATAAGGATTGGGCGCGGATGAATGGGGCGGCGCTTGAGGTGTGAAGCGAGCGCCGGGCGCACAACACTTAACCGATTACAAACAGTGGCTGCCCGAATTCGACCGGCTGACCATTTTCGACAAGTATTTGCTTGACTGTGCCCGATACATCGGCATCGATCTCGTTGAGAAGCTTCATTGCCTCGATAATGCAAAGCGTCTGGCCTTCCTTGACAGTCGACCCGATTTCGATGAAAGGTGGAGATCCGGGTGCCGAAGACCGGTAAAAAGTGCCGACCATCGGAGATTTGACTATATGACCTTCCGGCTCGACCGTAACCGGTGCCTGGACGGCTACCGGAGCTGTTCCGGATTGCATGGGCGCTTGCGGCGCGGATTGCGGTTGCATCATGACGACCTGGTTCTGGGGCGCGGCACCGGACTTGACGATCCTGACCTTGCTTTCCCCTTCGGTCACTTCCAGTTCGGCGATATCTGATTCTGCAACCAAATCGATCAAAGTCTTGAGTTTGCGTAAATCCATATGAGATCCCTCGGAATTTTTAGCGTGTTAAGGTTAAGATGTCGTGATTATAAGGGATTTTATCGACAAATGAAGAAAATTAAAGCTTTTTGAGTGCGAAGTCGATGGCCGCTCGATAACCTTCCATTCCGAGTCCACATACGACGCCAACAGCAATCGCCGAAAGATAGGACTTATGACGAAACTCTTCGCGTTGATGAATGTTCGATATATGAATCTCTACAAATGGAATCGCAACCGCCGCCAAGGCGTCGCGCAATGCGACGCTGGTATGGGTCAATCCGCCCGGATTGATAACAATTGCATCGACGCCTGCAACCTTCGCGGCATGAATACGATCGATCAGCGCGCCCTCATGATTCGTCTGGAAGCTTTCAAGAACGGCTCCCGCAGCACTGGCCTGCACCTTTGCAGCGCGCTCTATATCGGCGAGCGTATGCGCTCCATAAATCTCCGGCTCGCGCGTACCCAGCAGATTCAGGTTCGGACCATTGAGCAAAAGAATATTTGATGCCATCGAGATACAACTCCGTTTGACGAGGTTGCGCGCATTTTGCCGCTAAATCGCGTTGGTTGGCAAGGGGAAAGATCTTTTGCGCTTAGAGCGCGGCCAAATCGCGACGTAGTTGTTCCATTTTCAAACGGCCCAAATAGGCCTTCCTGATCTGTCCATCCGGCCCGATCAGCACAGTATATGGCAAGCCGCCGGCCTGGTTACCAAATTTTCTGGACAGCTCGGTTCCATTCATTCCGGCTACGTACAAAGGATAATCAATTTTATGTTTAGACGAAAATTCGGCAATGTTGGAAGCCGTATCAATGCCGATGCCGATAATTTGGAGATTACGCTCGGCTTGCTCTTTTTGCAATTCGACGAGCTCCGGCATTTCATCGACACAGGGCGCGCACCACGTCGCCCAAAAATTCACAATAAGAGTTTTTCCCCTCCATTGCGAAAGAGGCTGGTTCACACCTTTTGAATCCGGAAGCGTTTGAGTAAACAATAGTGTGGAAACGGAATTCTGAGGCGGAACAGGCGCTTGCCTTTGCCATGCAACATAACCGCCAATAACGACAAACACTATTGCAACCACTGTAAACAACACAATATTCTTTTTCATTTTTATCAGGTTTCATTAATCAGCAAGCGGACGGCCTCGATATTGGCTCGCTCGACTCCGCGCGCGGCGCTTGCTTTATTAGCGCCTCGTATATCGTCAATTTCATACAAAGCCAGGTGTATGCCTTCTTTTTCCAGCATGAAGCTGACTGTTTCAACCGGATCATGACCGCTCTTGAAGTGAGGCGTTTCAGAGACGTCGAACTGAATGTTCTTGTTTAAAAGATAAATCTGAACATCTTTTGAGCTATCCGCAAACAACTGCAAGTGGATTTCCGAATGGTCCCCGGCCGTTCCGTTAAGCACAGCGCCGGTTAAATACGGATTGAACCGGACCAATTCCGTCATCAGCCGCAATGCCAGTTTACGCAAATGCAATAATCGCGCCGGCTGGTGTGCGCCGAAAAAGAGTTCCTGATATATCCGGACTTCTTGTTCTATTTGCGCATTGTCCGGCAAAATATTGCCCGCCGCTTTCGTGTTGCCAAGGATCTGTCGAACAGCCTTGCGCTTGGCGCTGCTGTAATCGGCGCCATCTTCAGCGATCATGCGGGCCGCTGCGGCCGCG
>JAKFFO010000011.1:0-8346 GCA_036675035.1 Oxalobacteraceae bacterium | reverse complement strand
ATTCGGGCGAAAGAGTCAATGCAAGCTGAGGCATAGGTTCATCCAGTGAATCCTGAATTGCAACTGCAATCTGCTCTTGAGGTATGCACACAAGCGATGAAGAATGATTGTGCCAGTGCCAAGTAATGCATTCCGGCCAAACGTGCCAAAAACACAGGGAAACTTGGCGGGCATTGTCAATGACGAGCCGAAGAGGCATCTGTACATTCTTACAATGTTCTGATACTGGCGGTAATCGATTCTAGCGGCAATTGCGTCGGCTCCGCAACGATTTCAATACATTTGTATAGAGCAGCGTGATTGACCAGCCCATGAAATTCCACGGCGGAACATAACCCCACGCAGACGCCACATCAAATCAGAGCAGTCTAAAACGTTGTAACTCAGGAAAGGAGGTGCCGCACGAAAATGCGAGGCAAATCAAATGCAGTAAGCATATTGACTCGCAATACTAAATAAACACAGTAACGACGCGCAATAACAAAAAATTACGACTCAATAATGAGGAGACACGCATGTATCAACAAACATACACCACAGCAAAATTCATCAGATCATTTTTCGCCGCTACGCTATTGCTCTTGCTTGGCTTGGGCAACGCAAGTGCGCAGACCGAACCGATTGTCTTTGTCCACGGCTATTCCGGCAGCACATCGAACTTCAATACGATGGTGTCGCGCTTCACCGGCAGCGGATACCCATCATCGAAGCTGTACAGATTCGGTTATAACTCGCTCGCGTACAGCAACAAGACCAGCGCCAGCCAATTGAGCAGCTATGTCGACACCGTACGTTCGAACAACGCAAATGTTGCGGTCAGCATCGTCGCGCATTCCAACGGTGGCCTGGTTTCGCGCTGGTATCGCGTCAAACTCGGCGGCACCGCAAAAACGCGTCGCTTCGTCACGCTGGGCACACCGCATAAGGGTACGTCGTGGGCCTACGGATGCACTTCCCCGGCGTGTTTCGAAATGCGCGCAGGCTCCAGCTTTCTGAAAGAACTTGGAGGCAAAGGCTGCGACCGTTCCCTATGGTCTGCGACCGACGGCATCATCGTTCCGGCATCGAATGCGCAATGCGGAAAGAGCACGCAAACCGCGAATGTCAGCCACACCGATCTGCTTACTGATTCAAGCGTTTACAACCAGGTCCGACAGCAACTGCAATAAACGTTAAGAGTGTGAGTTCGGAATCGCAGCTGGCATGCCAGGAAAGCTGCGAGCCGTGACTACGCGTCTCGTTATCAACCAAGGCAGAAAGGAGGGCGTCTGGACGCCGATAGGCATTCATAGGGTACGACTTATTCAAATCCTTAAAGAGGAGACACACATGCGGCAACCAACACAAACAGCGAAAAAGCTATTCCGGTATTTTTCAGCAGCAGTCGTTTTATCATTGTTCGGCATGGGCGGCGCAATTGCCCAAAGCGAACCGATCATTTTCGTGCACGGATATGGCGGTAGCACATCCAACTTCAATACAATGACGTCGCGGTTCACCGGCAGCGGATATCCGTCGTCAAAGCTGTACCGGTTCGGCTACAACTCGTTCGTGTACAGCAATAAAACCAGCGCGAGCCAGTTGAACAGCTACGTGAATTCGGTACGCGCGAACAACGGCTATGCACGGGTCAGCATCGTCGCGCATTCGAACGGTGGCCTGGTATCGCGCTGGTTCCGTGTCAAGCTCGGCGGCACCGCAAAAATGCGGCGTTTCATAACGTTGGGTACGCCGCACAAAGGCACGTCCTGGGCCTACGGATGCGTGTCTCCGGCCTGTTTCGAAATGCGCTACGGATCGTCATTCCTCGACTCGCTTGCGGGGCAGGGGTGCGACCGCTCGCTGTGGTCGGCAACGGATGGCATCGTGATACCGGCATCGAATGCGCAATGCGGATCGAGCACCCGCACCGCGAATGTCAGCCATCTCGGACTGCTCAGCGATTCGAGCGTCTACAATCAGGTACGTCAGCAATTGCAATAAGCACCGCAGACGCATCGCAGGAAGCGGCAGTGCCGATACGCTGTCGCTTCCCGTATATTCGTTTGCAGTATGGACACGAGTCGCGACATGAACCGCATGCCGTCCCGGCAACGCGTTTTTGGAGAATCACCGTTATGAAAAACCTTCGCGCGATGCGCAGCCGATTTGCCCTTGTGTTCTTGTTCCTGGCGGCCAGCCTGGCGTCCCATGCCGCTGACCCCGTATCTGCGTCGCAGCCGGCTGGAAAGGGCGACACCGTTCTGGTAACCGTCAACGGTCACCCGGTGCGGCGTGCGTTGTTCGACGGCCTGGTCGAGGCCCGGTCCGAGCAAACCAATCCGTATGACGAGCCGGACCAAGGCCAAGCAGCCGCGCCGGAAAGCGCGCCGACGACGGATCGAAAGGCAGTGTTCGACGACCTTGTCATCATGGAAATCATGGCCCAAAAAGCTCGCGAACGCGGCATCCATTTACGGCCCGCGCTTATTGCCGAAGCCGAATTGCAATACAAGACATTGTTGCAGCAAGAGCTTGTGCGCGAACTCATCGCCGAGATCCGGATCGAACCGGCAGAAGTATCGGCGCGCTACGAAGCGCAAGCGCCGGAACGCTCGTACAAGGTCAGCCATATCCTGCTGAAGAGCGAGCAGGAGGCGAATGCGGTAATCGGCGAACTCGACAAAGGCGCAAAATTCAAGTCTGTCGCGCGCAGGCGGACCCTGGATTCGAATACCAAGGCAGACGGCATGCTCGGATGGATGATGGCCAGCCAGCTGGAACCGTCGTTTGTTGCCGCCGTAGAGCAGATCAAGCCCGGTGGTTATTCGAGAAAGCCGGTCCAGACCGGATATGGCTGGCATGTCGTTCAGCTGCACGCAGCGCGTTATCTGGATAAACCGCCGTTTGCCGATGCGCAGACCTGGCTGAGGCAGGAAATCCTGCATGAAAAAGTCAGCGCACGGATCAGGCAAATAAGGCAGGATGCAACAGTTGAAGTGCCTTCGCTGGACTGACATGAGCTGAAACCGAAATGAAAAATCGCTACCTGTTTTCCGGCTTGCTGATTGCCACTGCGGTATTCACGGTGGCGGCCACCGCGTGGCTGATGCAGCCGCGGGTTCAGCCGGAACCTGCGCGCAGCATTGCCGCCGGGTCGATCCAGCACTCCGGTACGGTTGACGCCAATCCGTTCGCCAGAGGCGAATTCGTGTCGCCGGACCAGTTGCCAGCACAACCTTCTACGATAAATTCAAATGTTTTTTCGGTAAACAAGAATGGCGAGCTGGTACTCGACGACGGCACCAAGGCCAGACTCGATATCCTGGTTTCGGGATTACCGGAAAATGCGACACGGCATGAACTGCAAGCGGTAGAAGCGTCAGCCATTACCGGATTGCCACCGCAGGCGGCGCACAAAGCATTGCGCATTCTGAATGGCTATATCGGGTATCAGCGGGCAGAGGCCGCGCTCAGTGCCGGATTTTCAAATGAAAATGGCATCGGCGCAGAAGAAATGTTCGCCAAGATTATCGCGCTACGTCGCCAGCATCTCGGCGCCGATCCCGCTGATGCATTATTCGGTTCCCAAGAGGCCCAGGACCGCTACGGCATCCAGCTTGCGTTGATAAACGCCGATCAGAAATTATCAGCGCAACAGAAGCTGGCGCGTATCGATCAGTTGCGAAGTGTGCTTCCGGAAAATGCGGTCGCAGTGAATGCGGATATGGACGCAGCGCGTTCCGCCTTGGAAATGGAGCAGAGCGTAATGGCCCTACGCCAGCAGGGCGCTTCGGACGATCAGGTGCGCGAATTCCGCGAACAGCATGTCGGTGTCGAAGCCGCCAAAAGCATCGGCGAAATGGAAGTGCAGCAAGCCGACTGGGAGCGCCGGCAGGAGTTATTTTTCCAGCAAAGTAACTTGATTGCGCAAATGAATCTGCCCGAACCGCAAAAACAGCAAAGAATAGAGGCGCTGTTGAGCCAGCTCTATTCTGAAGAAGAAATACCTGCTGCGCGGCTTTTCCTGCAAGCCCGGACCCGGAAATAAAATGCGGATACGAGCGTTACCGATTTATGCAATCATGATGCGCCGCCATTTTCGTTTCTTCAGATGCACGTCGATCGAAGCGGACGAATGCGATCGCGGGGTTGCTTGTCCGTAGCCTACTGCACCGCACCTTCTTCGCGCAGCCAATGAAAAAGTTTTTGCAACCCGTGTTGGTCGATCGATATTGAACTTACTGTCGAGCTTTGCTCGTTCGTGTTCTGCTTGATCTGGATCTGGATTGCGGACTGGTTTTCCGGCTTTAACTGGACGATCAATTGCTCGGTACCTACAGACGTTGCATTCTGTAATACAGCCTGACCAAGTTCAATTTCATGAAAGGTCGATTTCATCTTCTTTCTCCAGCTGTTGATTGATGGGTTGATTGGTTTATTTATAGGGCATTTTCCAAGCGATGCGAGCAAGTCCGCATCCGTTCATCAGCAGGAATTTGATATGTCGCAAGCACGCCGTTCCTGCCGTTTGTCGGACGGTAATATGACCTGACCCGATGCATGAATTCCGATCAAGATCGATGCTGTAGCGGACGCTAAGTTCCGAACTCCGGATAGAAAACCGCGACTACTGCCGCGGCATCCAGGCCTGTTAATCAAACGGGTGCTGCAGCGCGCGCCCACCGCACGATGTCCGCCGCACCCATCGCACCGGCCTGGCGCGTGATTTCACGCCCATGCAGAAATAAACCCAGCGTTGGAATACTGCGTATTCCGTAGCGCGATCCCAGCATTTGCTCTTCTTCGGTATTCACTTTAGCCACCCGAAAGTTCGGCTCCAGCTGTGCTGCAGCTTGCTCATATGCCGGCGCCATCATGCGGCAGGGACCGCACCACGGCGCCCAGAAATCGACCAGCAGCGGTATGTCGCTGCGCGTCGCATGCCGATCGAAATCCGCTGCTCCAAGGCTCACCGGCGTTCCGGTAAAGAGGGGCCGATGGCAGCGCCCGCAATCCGGATGTTCCGTCAGCCGTTCACGCGGAACGCGGTTGACCGCCTGACACTGTGGGCAAACAATATGCAGCAACATGAGACAGACCCCTTTATTTTTATATCGTGGCTTCAATCCACCGACAATCCGGCCCGGCGCAGGCGCGCGCGTAGCCGCTCCAGTTCATCAACCAGATCTGCGACCATGCCGGCCAGCTCCGGGTTCGCGTCGAAGCTGCGCTCCAGGTCGAACAGGCGTCGGGTACGCAGCAGGTCGCGGCCGGTGAAGGACCAGCGCGCAGGATCGGATTCCGGTTCGGCCAGCAACACGCCGGCCTGTACATGTTCGATCACCCATTCGCGGCTGACGGTGCAACTGGTCGCGAGGTCATCCAGAGTCAGGCAGGCATCATCGAGCAATACTGCGAACTGTTCCTGGTTCATGGTCATGCTCCCATATCCGGTCTGGGGTTGAAGTTGAGCTCGCGTGCCATCGTTTCATACAGTTCGCGCGCTTTAGGCGTATTTGCGGGCGGCAAAACGATTTCCAGGACAAGATACAAATCGCCGGCTGTCGAGCCAGGGATGCCTCGGCCCTTGAGCCGCAGCTTGCGTCCGGATTGCGAACCTTCGGGTATGCGGATCTCGAGCGTTCCGTCCGGCACCCGCGCCTTCACGCGCGCGCCCAGCGCCGCTTCCCACGGCGCGATCGGCAACGTGGCGTATACGTCGCGCCCCTCGACCCGATAGCGCGGATGCGGCTTGAAATGGACTTCCAGATACAAGTCGCCGGCTTGCCCTCCGCCGATTCCGGGACTGCCTTGTCCGGACAGGCGAATGAGCTGGCCTTCGTGCACGCCTGTGGGAATGCGGACATCCAGCGAGCGTTCGGCCAGCGTGACCCGGCCGCGTGCATCCGTTTGCGGAGTGCGCAGCGTCAGGTTCCGTGTTGCGCCATGGTACGCATCCTCCAGATCCAGCATTACCTTGGCATGGTGATCTTCGCCGCGAGAACGAAAATGTGTTTGATCGCGCCCCGCGCCGCGTGCCATCCGGCTGCCGAACAGTTCCGAGAAAAAATCGCTGAAATCGGCTGCCTCGGCGCCGGAAAAACCGCGGTCCGAGAATTCGTATCCGGCGCCCCAATCGGGCGGCGGGCGGAATTCCTGGCCGGCATGGAAGCTCTGGCCGACATTGTCGTAGGCAGCGCGCTTCTCGGGGTCGGACAGCACCGCGTTCGCCTCGTTGAGTTCCTTCATTTTCCTTTCGGCGTCGGGCTCTTTCGACACGTCCGGATGATACTTGCGTGCCAGTTTGCGGTAAGCCTTCTTGATATCTTCCGCAGTCGCTTTCCGTTCTACGCCGAGAATTTGATAGTAGTCCTTGAATTCCAAACGAACTCTCCTTCTCTTCTTGTTCTGACGAGTCTGTACGCAAAAAATGGTTCTGTATACGCTGAATATCAAGGGCTTGAAATCCAGTTTGAAGAACATATTTTGCAAGCATGAACCGGGAGCACCAACCCGGTCTGTTGCCCATCAACCTGACATGAATGGAGGAAAAAATGATGCTTCAATCGGTGTTTCCGAGGGATATATTTTCTGAGATGGATAGGCTGCAGCGAGAGCTGCAACAAGTATTTGAAGTTGGGCCCAGCATCCGCGGCGTCGGGCGTGGTGGCTTTCCTGCACTGAATATAGGCAGCACCCCGCAATCCGTAGAGCTGTATGCCTTCGTGCCAGGATTGGATCCATCGAGCATTGAAGTCAACCTAGAGCGGGGTGTGCTCACCATTGCGGGCGAGCGGGCGGACGATCTGTCCAGCCGGGAAAACAAGGCGACGGTACATATCAACGAGCGCTTTGCCGGCAAGTTCCGGCGCGTGGTAAGCCTGCCGGAAGATGCGGACCCGGACGGTGTTTCCGCGACTTACCGGGAGGGTGTGCTGCACATCAGCGTCAAGCGGCGTGAAGCGGTTCAACCGCGCCGTATTTCTGTTCATTAATCGGGAAGGAGGAATCATGAACCAGAATACTCAAGTCACGAAGAAAGACAATTCACCGGCAACGCCGGAGGCTGCGCTGCTGCCACCGGTAGACGTGATCGAAGATTCCGGCGGCATCACGCTGCTCGCCGATCTGCCGGGCGTGTCGAAGGAAAACCTGAAGCTGCAATTGGAAACCGAGAGCCTGACAATCGAGGGCGAGCTGGCGCTGGATATTCCGCAAGACATGGAATCCGGCTATGCCGAAGTAAAAGTTCCGCGGTATCGGCGCACGTTCACACTGTCCAAGGAACTGGACGGCGAACAGACGTCGGCCGAGTTCAAGAACGGAGTACTTAAATTGCGCATTCCAAAGGCTGCTCACGCACAACCGCGCAAGATACAAATCAACGTCGCGTGATCACGCCGGGTTGCCGGTTATCAGGGGCAACCCGGCGGTGCGTCGCTCTAATGTATCGATTCTGCCGTGTTGCCCGACAGCGAATGCAACGCATCACGGCGAATCGCTTTGCCAATGCAATACAGGTGTGAAGAACTGCCAAATGTACGGAGGTAAGCAATGAATATGGATGACATCAGACAGGGCCTGAATTCGTTCTGGGGGTCGGTATCGGAAGGATGGCAGCACTTGCGGCAATCGGCATCGAGTGCGCTTACCGGCTTCAAGCCGCGCGAGCAAACCAACTTGCCCGCCAAAAGCGACGTCGACGACATGTTCTATATACCTTCCGGCAGCTGGTCCATGTTGGGTGGCAACCTGTTCGAAGACGACAGGCGCGTCATTGTTCAGCTGGAAATACCGGGCCTCGACAAGGACGACTTGGAGATCGAGCTACAAGGCAACATCCTCATGGTTAGCGGTGAAAAACGCTTCGAGCGCGAAAGCACGGAGGGACGCTACCGGGTTTTGCAGTGCGCATACGGAAACTTCCAGCGCGCGATGCCGTTGCCGGTTGCGGTAATGAGCGACCAGGCCAGAGCCAGTTATAAAAACGGCGTGTTGCGAGTCGAATTGCCGAAAGCCCAGGAGAACGCACCACGGAAGATGAGTATCAAAGTAGATTGATCGATGAAGCCGGGAGCGCGCCTTCGTCGCTTCCGGGCCAACAGGCGCGCCATGGATCTTGTTTCCAGAGATATTTCCTGCAATATCTGCGGCGTATAAATCGTCCAGGCGCGGGCACATTCCAGAGAGTAAAGCCCTGCGCCGTCATCGGAACAAGTAACGAATGGCAACGGCGATTGAACTCTGCTTCCTGCAAACTATCCCATGAATCCAGATAGTGGGAAAGGAAGGGAAGCGAGCATGCCAATCAGTGAATGCTGTAATACCGCTGTAGTAAGCTGCGGTCCCGACGCATCGATCTTC
>JAKFFO010000195.1:0-8424 GCA_036675035.1 Oxalobacteraceae bacterium | reverse complement strand
GGACCGTGAAACGACTTCGCGCCGATGATAGTGCTGCAACCAGTGTGAAAGTAGGTCATCGTCAGGCTGTTATTAAAAAACCCCTCAGTGAATACTGAGGGGTTTTGCTTTTTGCGAGTCAAGTTTCTTGCGGATTGAATTTCGCTGGTCAGAAAATCAATCGTTATTATCATCCCACGCTTTCGCTCGTTCTATCGCCCGGTGCCAGCGAGTGAGGCGCTGCATTCGTTCATCGGGTGACATTCTTGGTTCGAACCTCTGCTGTATCTGCCATTGCGCAGTAATTTCCTCCCGCGACGACCAAAACCCGACTGCCAATCCAGCAAGATACGCGGCGCCCAATGCGGTCGTTTCTGTAATGACCGGCCGTACGACGGGAACACCGAGAATGTCAGATTGGAACTGCATCAGTAAATCGTTCCAAGCGGCGCCTCCGTCGACTCGCAGTTCCTGCAACTGAATTGATGAATCACGTTGCATTGCCTCGAGCACGTCGACAGTCTGATATGCGATACTTTCCAGCGCTGCGCGTGCAATATGCGCTTTGGTCGTGCCGCGGGTCATTCCGAGAACCGTACCGCGTGCGTAAGCATCCCAATGCGGCGCCCCCAGGCCTGCGAATGCGGGCACGAAAACCACACCGCCGGTGTCGAGAACACTGGTCGCAAGAGCTTCAACTTCTGAAGAGTCCTTGATGATGCCTAGTCCGTCGCGCAACCACTGCACCGTCGCCCCAGCCATGAAAACACTACCTTCGAGCATATAGTCCGTGTGCTCAGGAAGGGGAGCTCCGGTGGACCAACCAACTGTGGTAAGCAAATTATTATGAGAGGGAATTGCATTTTTACCGGTATTCATCAACATGAAACAGCCGGTGCCGTAAGTGTTTTTTGCCATGCCCGATTGATGACATGCCTGTCCGAACGTCGCCGCCTGCTGGTCGCCCGCGATCCCTGCGATCGCGATGCGATCGCCAAACAGATCCGGATAAGATTCCCCGATCGTACCGCTGCTTGCGACAACACTTGGCAACAAGGTGCGCGGTACATTGAGCATATTCAGTAACTCGTCGTCCCAATCCAACGTATGAATGTTAAACATCAGCGTGCGGGACGCATTGCTGGTATCGGTCACGTGTATGCCACACAGCTTGAAAATAAGCCAGCTGTCAATCGTACCGAACGCTAACTCGCCACGATTTGCGCGGTCACGCAGGCCAGGCAGATTGTCGAGCATCCAGTTCACTTTTGTGCCCGAAAAATAGGAGTCAATAACAAGCCCGGACTTGCTTTGAAAAAGCGGTGCTTTGCCTTCTGCTCGCAACTTGTCGCAAAATTCCGCAGTGCGCCGATCCTGCCAAACAATCGCATTGCATACGGGCTCGCCCGTAGTGCGATCCCACAATACCGCAGTCTCTCGCTGATTGGTTATCCCGATTGCGCTAACATCTGCAGCAGAAACCAGATTCTCTTTCAGCACCTTTTGTGCCACTGAAAGCTGAGTTTGCCAAATCTCGTTGGCATCATGCTCTACCCATCCCGGCTTCGGAAATATTTGCCGGAATTCTTGCTGCACAGAGCCGCGAATGCGCCCCGCATGGTCGAATAAAATGGCACGTGAGCTCGTCGTGCCCTGATCCAGAGCGAGAATGAATTTTGTCATCGAATCGATTGTTTATGGTTATAAAACGTAAGCGTTTTCCAGGCGCCCGGGAACATCCACATCTAACGAAAGGACGCAGCCGGAAAGAGGATACTGCATTAATTCTTTATCAGACCGATTCTGGCGCGCACTCGTAATGAATAGCGTACGCAGGTCTGGCCCCCCGAATGCCACCATGGTCGGGCAACGCAGGGGGAGCACAATTTCACGGAGTATGTCGCCAGTCCGAGAGAGCCGTAAAATTTTCCCTCCCTCGTACATGGCGCACCAATAGGCATCTTCGTTATCCACCGCGGCACCATCCGGTCGGCCGCCGTAATCCTGGGACCTATCGGTTGAAAATTGCTTGAAACAGCGATTGGCGCCGACGTGTCCGGTAGCTACGTCGAAGTCATATGCCATGATCCGGTGCGCAGTTGTGTCCGTGTGATAGAGCGTTCGATTATCCAATGCGAATGCAACGCCATTTGAAACCGTAACCGCCTTCCTGACGTCCACGATGTTGCCACGCTCCAGGCAGTACAACGACCCCAACGCTTGATCGCGAGGCTCATAAATTGATCCGACCCAAAGTCGCCCGGCAGCGTCGCATCGACCATCATTAAAGCGCGCCTTCGCACCATCATAGGGAGCGTTTGCCACGGGAGAAAACGCGCCGCTGTCGGTATCAAGCAAAACAAGCCCAGACCTGAGAGCAACGATCAAACCGCCGGAGGCACACCAGGCAATGCACCCTGGCTCGGACGGTGTTGTCCAATGCTTGTGGGTGCCGGTTTCTGGATTGAACCGATGCACAGCATGGCCATTGATATCAATCCAATAGAGAGCGGATTCTTCCGGATGCCATAACGGGCATTCTCCGAGTTGCATCGGTTCGTCGAGCACGACTTGCGGATCATTTATCGACATGGCAGAACCATAGAAATTTGGCAAGGAAGCATTATTATGCAACGAAAAATATGAAGTTAGTATCAGCAGCCTGTTTCCTGCCCAATGCTTCGCCGGCCGCTCTTTCGCTTAAAACAGCTCATGGTTGCGGCAACTAAAATCATTCACCGCCACAGTCGTGCTTCGCCGAAAAAGCATTGGTGACTCGCCCGGAATTTACCCTCTAAACTTACGGCCATTGATCTGCCTTATGAGGCTAAAAAGGAAATATACTCAATGCCAAGCGCCTAATGGCGCTATACATCAGCGGCTTACGTCGAATACCGCGAGCGCGTTGTTAAATTTACCCAAATTCTGTTTATGTATATCCGAGCCAGGGTGGCATCTCATAAAATATGTGGCGTCGCGCATGACGCGAAGCTGAATGAAGTCGGACACCAGTATCACATCCGCAAAGACATGATGCGTAACATTGATCATGTCGCCTAATGTAACGCAGCATCCAATTTCGTCATCGTTATGAACCTGAGCCGATTTCTGCCAGCCGCTATATCTCTGTTCTTCTTTGCGGGATGTGCAAATTTTCCTGCAGATCAGACTGAAAGTACTTCAGCTCGGCAAATTCATCGCGATGGCACCGTGGCGGAATTTTCGGCGAACCCGCCGGGGGGGCTGCCGCAGCAATGGGCGCCGCTAATTATTCACCGCGCAAAAAAAAGGACGCACTATCAGCTGGTAGCGGAACAAGATAAGACGATTTTGCATGCGCGCGCTGCAGGTGCATCTTCGGCATTGATGCAGCATGTAAGTATCGACCCGCTGGTTCAACCCTGGCTTAACTGGCGCTGGCGAATCGGTAGCCTGATCTCAACTGCCGACAATTATCAGCGGCATGCAGAAGATTCTCCGGTACGAATCATATTGGGTTTCGATGGCGACAAAGATGCCTTGCCGTTTGCCGACCAGATTTTGTTCGAAACCGCAAAAGTAATCACTGGGCACGATTTTCCATATGCGACTTTAATGTACGTATGGGAGAATCGGGCGCCCGTCGATACTGTAATTGATAGTACGCGTAGCGGCCGCATCAAAATGATTGTTGCAGCCAGTGGCCCAGACGGTATCGGCCAATGGCATGAATTCACCCGCAATATTGCGGAGGATTTCGAGAAAGCATTCGGCGAAAAGCCGGGCAAGCTAATTGGAGTTGGCGTACTGACCGATACCGACAATACTGGCGAGACGGTCGAAGCATGGTACGGCGATATCCGTATATTGAATCAGCGCAAATTGGTATCCAGCGACAAATGACGCACACTTCCAACGAACGACGTGCATGAGCGTCGATACTGTCTAACGAATCCGCCAACCAGAGAGGAGATGTTCAGCCTACCGCCAATGCCGTCGATGAAAATCCGACAGGCCAGTTCGCGCCAACATATCGTCGGTACCGATCATCGAACTATCTGGGGTGAGCCAAGAAAGATTTCAGCCAGCCGTACCCAGTAACTTGCACCGATCGGTAGTAAGTCGTCGTTGAAATCATAGCTGGCATTGTGCAGGTTGCACGGACCCAGTCCATGGCCCTGGCCGCGATGATCGCCTTCGCCGTTGCCAATAAACACATAACAACCGGGCTTTCGCTGCAGCATGAATGCGAAATCCTCCGCCCCCATGGTCGGCTCCACATGCGTATTCACGTTTTGTGCGCCGACAATCGACTGCGCGACCTCGGCCGCAAATGCAGCTTCCTTCGTATGATTAATCAATGGCGGATAATTGCGATGAAACCGAAATTCGATCTGCGCATCGAATGCAAGTGCCGTATTCTCGGCGATCGCACGCATGCGATGCTCTACAAGATCGAGTACCTCTGTCGTAAAGGTGCGAACAGTTCCGATCAGGGTCGCCTGATCCGGAATCACGTTGGTCGCACTACCGGCGTGAATCTGCGTAATTGACAACACGGCTGCATCAATCGGATTGGTATTGCGGGAAACAATTGTTTGCCAACTCTGGGCAATTTGGATTGCAGCCATGATTGGGTCAATGCCTTTGTGCGGCTGTGCGGCATGACATCCTTTGCCTTTGACGATGACTTCAAATTCGTTGGACGAGGCCATCATCGGCCCCGCGATAACGCCAAAAGAGCCGGCGGCCGCGCCCGGCCAATTGTGCATGCCGAATACCGCTTCCATCGGAAACTGGTCGAACAGGCCATCGTCTATCATCCGCTGAGCGCCGCCACCGCCTTCTTCAGCCGGTTGGAAAATCAAATAGACGGTGCCATCGAAATTGCGGTGTTTCGACAGGTAATGTGCTGCGCCAAGCAGCATCGCCGTATGCCCATCATGACCGCATGCATGCATTTTTCCGGCATGCCTCGACGCGTGCGGGAAAGTGTTGGATTCCAATACCGGTAGCGCATCCATATCGGCGCGTAACCCGACCGCGCGTCCACTATTACCGTTCTTGATAATGCCGACTACACCGGTTATGCCCAAGCCGCGGACGATCGGAATGCCCCAGCCTGTGAGCGTGTTGGCAATCAAATCCGAAGTACGGTTCTCTTCATAACAAAGTTCGGGATGGGCATGGAGATCACGACGGATCTGCTGCAATTCCGGTTGGAACTGAATAATGGAATCAATCAATTGCATGATGTTGTATGAGTTCCTAGTCGTTGGTCGGTCGCTCTTCAAAAAACCGTTCAATTATTTTGCGGGATCTTCGCACTTTAAGCATTTCCGCTTCGCAATGCGCGGCGCAACACGGCTAATAGTACCCTTGTGGCCGGCAATCGTGTTTGATCTAGCAATGGCCCCGCCGAGCTTGGTGTGAATAATTTTATCGACGACGTGTTTTCAGACAGATTGCTAATCTTAGCTTTTTCACATAAATGCGGATCCGCCCTGGGTATTTTCTGCATTCGACTTTCATGAAGAAACCGATCGTCATTTTGCAAACCGTTGATCTTTCAATAAACTTGATGTGCTAAAGATACGCGCCGCGCCTTGTTCAACTCAAATCTTTTGTCTGTATTTGGATTTGCTTCATCTGGCAAAGCGTTTACAGTACGATGGAATTCAATGAATCGAAAAAAATCATGGCTATTCTCATTGAGCGAGAAGATCGCCGGCGTGATGACCTGATGCCTGTGTATTGCTAGTGCGCCGCGATGCAGTGAAGCTTTCAACGAGAGTCGTGATCCAAAGTGATTCTGCTTCATGGCATCACCCGCTCAATCCGAGGAACAGAATCTGAAAAATTGACGAACGGTAGCCGTTGATGACAAGTGTGCACTCGAACGGACACCCCAATGGTTGGCGGATAAGACGACTGAATCAACGTTGTATGACGTTCTGATACCGGCTCGGAAGGAAAGCGCAGACATATGAAAATGAAATGGCGGATTGCTCTTTTTGCAGGATTGATTGCATTGATAGCAGGGTGTACGCAATTGGGCTATTACGTGCAGGCCGTTCAGGGGCAATACTCGCTGCTGTTCGACGCAAGGCCGATCGACAACTGGCTGGCAGATCCGAGTGTCGACGCTACACTCAAAGGCCGACTTGCCAAAGTACAGGAAATCCGCAGGTTCGCAGCCGAAGAACTCGGCTTGCCCGATAACGACAGTTATAAAAACTATGCGGATTTGAAACGTCCGTACGTGCTATGGAATGTGGTGGCGACTCCCGAGCTGTCGATGAAGCCGACTCAATGGTGCTTTCCGATTGCGGGATGTGTCAATTATCGCGGTTACTATGACAAAGGTGAGGCACTGGCCTTTGCGGCTGCACTGCGAAGCAATGGTTATGATGTCCGGGTTGCAGGTGTTCCCGCATATTCAACGCTGGGCTGGTTCAGTGATCCTGTCCTTTCGACGTTTATTCAGTATCCCGATGCCGAATTGGCCCGCCTGGTGTTTCATGAGCTTGCGCATCAGGTCGCCTATGCGAAAGACGATTCAAAATTCAACGAATCATTCGCGGTTGCCGTCGAAGAAGCCGGCGTGGAACGATGGATGGCCAAATACGGCGATGACAAAATGCGGCTGTCCTACGCAGCCTATGAACGACGCAAGAAGGATTTTCTGGCGTTATTGATAAAGTATCGAAACCAGCTTGAAGTCAATTACGCAAGTCAAATCAGTGACACCGAAAAAAGGCAGCGGAAAATTGAAATATTTCAGGCGCTGAAGGACGAATACCTAGTCTTGAAAGAAGTCGCGTGGGGCGGTTACTCCGGATACGATCGCTGGTTTGCGGCGCCGCTTTCAAACGCACATCTATCATCGGTTGCTACCTACCATGATCTTGTACCCGGATTTCGTGCGTTATTGGCGCAGCAGAAGAGCTTCAGCCGGTTTTACAGGAAAGTGCAGGGTCTGTCCGCTCTCGACAAAAAGGCCAGGCATCAGCATCTCGTGAGACTGGCGAAGCCGGCTGAAGTACCGCAGACTGCATCGACCTCTGTCGCAAGCGTCCAGCGCTGATATTTTTTGACGTCATCCGAACATTTCCTCATTCGCGTCAACGAACCAGATTGCTTTGCATAAGGTTGGTTGCTATCGAACCATTATGCTGCGTCGCAGCATCGATAGAGTAGCCATTCAAAAGTTGTTCAAAAAGCTTGCATGGACTTGCCTTGCCCGATAGCATCACGTTTTGACAATAGGGAACCGCCGCATTACCTTGCGTATTGATGGTCC
This sequence comes from Oxalobacteraceae bacterium, assembly GCA_036675035.1. Classification (GTDB taxonomy): domain Bacteria; phylum Pseudomonadota; class Gammaproteobacteria; order Burkholderiales; family Burkholderiaceae_D; genus MESE01. Next base: position 1,163 of record JAKFFO010000195.1, on the reverse strand, counting down.
GGATCATAAAACAATTAAATAAAGAGGCAAAAATGGATAAGTTATGGCTCAAGTCGTATCCCAAGGGTGTGCCTGCGGAGATCGACTATACTCAATATCGTTCGTTAGTCCATTTGCTTGAAGAGGCGTTTCAGAAGTATGCCGCTCGCAACGCCTATGTATGCATGGGCAAGTACATGACCTATGGCGAAGTGGATAAACTGTCCGCGAAATTGGGCGCATGGTTACAGAGCCGCGGTTTGAAAAAAGGCGCGCGCGTCGCAATCATGATGCCGAATATCCTTCAATATCCGGTTGCCATGGCGGCGGTTCTGCGTGCCGGGTACACGGTCGTCAACGTCAATCCGCTATATACGCCTCGCGAACTGGAACATCAGTTAACGGATTCGGGGTCCGAAGCCATCATTATTCTAGAAAATTTTGCGACGACGCTGGAGCAAGTCATCGACCGTACACAGGTCAAGCATGTTGTCGTTGCCAGCATGGGAGAAATGCTCGGTGGCGCCAAAGGTGCGCTTGTCAATTTCGTTGTTCGCAACGTAAAGAAAATGGTGCCGCCATTCACGTTGCCAAATGCGATCAGGTTTAAAAAGGCGCTGTCGCAAGGCTCGGGAATGCAGTTGAAGCCGGTTGAGCTCGGTCATAGCGATGTCGCCTTCCTTCAATACACGGGCGGTACCACGGGTGTATCGAAAGGCGCAACGCTGACGCACCGGAATATTATTGCGAATATCCTGCAAGTAGAGGCATGGAGCCAGCCGGCGCTTGAAAGAGAACCGAAAGTAGACGCGCTCAATATCGTATGCGCATTGCCGCTGTACCATATCTTTGCGCTGACCGCGTGCTGCCTGTTCGGGAACCGGATGGGGGCAATGAATATCCTGATCCCGAATCCTCGCGATATCGGTGGCTTCATCAAGGAATTGAGCAAATACAAATTCCACATGTTCCCGGCTGTCAATACCTTGTATAACGGCTTGGTCAACCACCCCGATTTCGCCAAACTGGACTTTTCCCAGCTCAAGATTTCTTCCGGCGGCGGCATGGCAGTCCAGCAGGCAGTTAACGACAAATGGGCCAAAGTGACAGGAAATCTTATTTCGGAAGGCTACGGGCTGTCCGAGACATCGCCGGTTGCTACTTCAAATCCGGCCGACCGGACC
>JAKFFO010000145.1:0-8502 GCA_036675035.1 Oxalobacteraceae bacterium | reverse complement strand
GGGCGCCCTGCCCGGCGACCAGAAATTCGGCGAGTTCCGCCAGCGATTGCGTAATGCCCGCGGCAAAATATTTACCGACTATGGCAATCGTTTTGAAGGCAGCGGGCTGGGAAAGAGGTCTGGAAGGCGGCATGCCGCAGATTAGACCATAATTAGGGCCGGTTATGCACTATTTCAGGACGCGAACTGTCGCGGAAAAACGCCCGTTCGGCGCCCGCACCGGCAGGGCAGCGTACGTTCGTCCGCCGCCGAAACGGTATCAGGCAAGCCATTTTGTTTGACGCCGGAAAATCCGGATTCACCGCACATATGACTCAAATTAAAGCCGTTCTCTTCGATCTGGACGATACTTTGTGGCCGATAGTCCCGGTCATCGTTCGCGCGGAATCCGTCATGTTCGAATGGCTGACTGCGAATGCGCCCAAGGTTGCGCAACAGTTTACGATCGAAAGCCTGCGCGAGAGGCGCAAGGCGTTACTGGCAGAAAATCCGCGCTATGCAATCGACCTTCGGGCGTTGCGGCATGCGGCGCTGTGCGAGGCATTTTCCAGTTGCGGAGAAGACCCCGTAAAGGTCGATCATGCGATCGACATCTTTTCGGAAGCACGCAATTCGGTGACGCTGTTTGACGATGTGCACCCGATCCTGGCACGTCTGCATCGGCGGGTAGCGCTGGGATCGGTGTCCAACGGGGTTGCGGATCTGATCACAATCGGCTTGGCGCACTATTTCCAGGTGTCGATCGCGGCACACAGCTTCGGCAGCGCCAAACCCGATCCGGCGATTTTTCATGCCGCCTGCGATGCGCTGGGCGTTGCGCCGCCCGAAACGGTTTATATCGGCGACGATCCGGTATTGGACGTACAAGGCGCGCAACAGGCTGGTTTGCGTGCGGTATGGATGAACCGTTCGGCGCTTCAACCGCGCCGGATCTTGCCGGACCATATCGAACCGGATGCCGTTTGCACCACACTTTATGAGTTGGATGAATGGCTGACTGGGCGCATAATGAGTTCCGATAAGGTCTAGCTTCCCGCGGGCGTACTCGCTAAAATTATTCATCATGAAACTCGATAATCGCGCACAGACATTACTCAAGGCACTGGTCGAAAGATATATCGCCGACGGACAGCCGATCGGATCGCGCGCATTGTCAAAAATTTCCGGGCTCGATTTGTCACCGGCCACCATCCGCAACATCATGTCGGACCTGGAAGACATGGGATTTGTCGCCAGTCCGCATACTTCCGCCGGACGCGTACCGACGCCGCGCGGCTATCGCGTATTCGTGGATACCCTGCTGACGGTACAACCGATTGACGAAATTGCACTGGAATCCAGGTTTCAGCCGAAGTTGCATTCCACGTCGCCGCACAAGATCATTTCGAATGCCGCACAGGTGCTGTCCTCGCTATCGCAATTTGCCGGCGTCGTGCTGACGCCGCGCCGCGAATCGATATTCCAGCAAATCGATTTTCTGCGTCTGTCCGAAAAACGCATCCTGCTGGTCATCGTTGCGCCCAACGGCGAAGTGCAGAACCGATTGCTGCTGACCGACGTCGATTACACCCCGTCGCAACTGGTGCAGGCAGCCAATTACATCAACCTGCATTATGGCGGTCTCAGTTTCGATGATGTACGCGCGCGGCTGCAGGCCGAATTGCGCCAGCTGCGTGACGACATGACACGCCTGATGCAGGCGGCTGTCGAAGCCGGCAGCGATGCAATGACCGACGATAGCGACGATGTGGTGATTTCCGGTGAACGCAATCTGCTCAGCGTCGCCGATCTTTCGTCGAACATGACCTCGCTGCGCAAGCTGTTCGATCTGTTCGAACAAAAAACCAGCCTGATGCAGCTGCTCGACGTGTCGAGCAAGGCGACCGGCGTGCAGATTTTCATCGGCGGCGAATCGGAACTGGTGCCGATGGAAGAAATGAGCATCGTGACGGCGCCCTACGGCGCCGACGGCAAGATTGTCGGCACGCTGGGAGTTATCGGCCCGACGCGCATGGCATACGAAAAGGTAATTCCGATCGTGGATATCACGGCCAAGCTGCTGTCGAATGCGCTGAGCCACACTTGATGCGCCCTGGAGCATCGCATTCCATACCGCGCAAATGGATATCATTCGCATCGGTCTGATCTCGGATACCCATGGGCTGCTTCGCCCTGAAGCGATGCGGGTACTAAAAGGCGTTGATCGCATCATCCATGCCGGCGATATCGGCAACGCCGGCGTCCTTGAACAACTTGCCGCAATTGCGCCGCTTGACGCGGTACGCGGAAATAACGATCAGGGGACATGGGCCGACGCGTTGCCAGCCGAGAAAATGATCGAATCGGGCGGCGCAAAGTTATATCTTTTGCACGACCTGAACGAACTCGACCTGCACCTGGAATCCGCGGACATTCAAGTCGTCATTTCCGGACACTCGCACCGCCCGTCGATCAGCACGCAAAGCGGCGTCCTGTTTGTCAACCCCGGCAGCGCCGGTCCACGCCGCTTCAAGTTGCCGGTGTCAGTCGGCTTCCTGACGATCGCTCAGGGAAAGATAGATGCGAAACTGAATATCCTGGACCTGTAGCGCCTAGCCTTAATTACCGTCCCATACATTACCGGCCGCGATACGGGCAGGCAGTCTTGGTGCAGTGTCCATACAGCGCCAGCGCGTGCTCGGAAAGTTCGAAGCCGCGTTCAAGCGCGATTTTCTGTTGACGCTTTTCAATCTGATCATCGAAAAACTCTTCGACGCGTCCGCAGTCCAGGCAGACCAGATGATCATGATGAGAACCTTCATTGAGTTCGAATACCGCCTTGCCGGTTTCAAAATGATTGCGGTGCAACAGTCCTGCCTGCTCGAATTGGGTAAGAACGCGATACACCGTTGCCAGGCCAACGTCCATGTTTTCGGTAAGCAGAATCTTGTATACGTCCTCGGCGCTCAAGTGGCGCACCGAACTGCTCTGGAAAATCTCAAGAATTTTTAGGCGCGGCAAAGTTGCCTTGAGGCCGCTGGCTTTCAGTTCGGACGGGTTATTAGGCATCTTCTTACTCGATTTTAGGTTATCTGCTTTATCATATAGCGTTTGGCGAACTTGCTCAAATCAATTGAGACCCTCTGGGACCCCTTTTATGCGACTGCTGTCCTTATATTCCAATCGTGCTTCCTCGGTATTCTCCGGCGCATTCCTGCTGGCTCTTTCCCTCTCCATTGCAGGCTGCGCATCGAAAAATCCGCTGATCGATGAACCGGAACCGGTGGCCGCGCGCAAGAGTGAGCCTGCTGCCGCGTCGACCGCACAGACTACGCCCCAAAAGCAGGCGGAAGCGCCTGCACCGGCACAGACAGCGGACGCCAAACCCGCCGCCGCATCTGTCGCGTCTGACGTGCAGACAACAAAGCAGCGCCGGTTTTTAGGAATCTTTTCACCATATCGTCCCGATATCCAGCAGGGCAATTTTGTTTCGAAAGAAATGGTGGCCCAGATCAAGGAAGGCATGACGCCTGACCAAGTTCGTTTTGTCCTCGGCACGCCGTTGCTGACCGATATTTTTCATGAAAATCGCTGGGATTATCCTTTTCGCCTGATCAAGGGCAACGGCCAAGTGACCAGCAGCCTGGTCACGGTTTTTTTCAAGGACAACCGCCTGGTACGCATTGAAGGCGGCGATTTGCCGACCGAACGGGATTTCCTTACGCTGATTGCAGGCAATCCGCCGACATCAAAACCGGCGCCGGTTCCCGCCACTCAGCAAACGCCTCCATCCGAGACGGACGAGACGATGAATCGACAGCCGCAATAATCCAATGAATCCAATGAAAATCGCGGTGGCCGGCGCATCCGGCCGTATGGGCAAAATGCTGGTCGAAGCGATCCTGAAAGCAGACGATGCAGTGCTGGCCGGCGCTCTCGACATGCAGGGTGCCCCCACAATCGGAACCGATGCTGCTGGGTTCCTCGGTACGGCATCGGACGTAATGATCGAATCCGATCTGGCCAAGGGCCTGGCAGACGCGGAATACCTGATCGACTTTACGCGTCCGGAAGGAACACTGAAGCATCTCGACTATTGTGCAGCGCACGGCATCAGGATGATTATCGGCACCACCGGTGTCGACGAAGCCGGCAAGGCGGCGATCACTGCCGCATCGAAGAAAACCGCGATCATGTTCGCACCCAACATGAGTGTGGGCGTTAACGTGACAATGAAATTGCTTGAAATGGCCGCAAAAAGCTTTGCCGAAGGCTACGATATCGAAATCGTTGAAGCGCATCACCGTCACAAGGTCGATGCGCCGTCCGGAACTGCAATCAAGATGGGCGAAGTGATCGCGGGGGCACTCGGTCGCGATCTGAAAGATGTCGCAGTCTACGCGCGCGAGGGCGTGACCGGAGAACGCGATCCGTCATCGATCGGATTTGCAACGATTCGCGGCGGCGACATTGTCGGCGACCATACGGTGCTGTTCGCCGGTATTGGCGAACGCATCGAGATTTCGCACAAATCGTCCAGCCGCTTGCCATATGCACATGGCAGTCTGCGCGCCGCACGCTTTCTTGCAGGTAAAGCCACCGGCTTGTATGACATGCAGGATGTGCTTGGATTGCGTTAAGACGCAGGGGGGCGAATAGCCCACCGCTCTACTCGCTTGCAATGAGTCGCTCGTTTTCCGCAGTCGCCTTTACCATTGCATTGCTTCTGCATGCGGGATTGATTGCATGGGTGGTCATCGGTTTTCCGGCGCGGGTCAGCAATCCGCCGGAACCAGTCAGTATCGCGGTTCAGCTTTTACCATTGCAGGAAACAGAGATGCCGGCGGCGTTGTCTCCGCCACCATTGCCTTCTCCACCGCCTCTACCTCCTTCACCGCCTCCACCGCCTCCAGAGAAAATACCGGCCGTACCAAAATCCGTACCCAAGCCCAAGGCTGCCGCCAAGCCCCCTGTCTCGCGTACACGTCCGGCGCCGAAAATCGAGGCGCCGACAACGGCCCCTGCGCCCGCATCAAGTGTTCCAGGCGCGGAGCCAGTACCAGCGGCACGTGCTCCTGCCGCGGCAGTCGAAACGCCATCTGCGCCGCCCGTTCCGGCCAAAACCAGCGTCTATGTATCCGCAGAATATGCGGCAAGCAATCCGAAGCCGGTCTATCCTGCAATGTCCAGACGGTATGGCGAAGAAGGAACGGTAATTCTGCGCGTGCTCGTGAAAGCCGACGGCACGGCCGGGCAAGTGGAAATACGATCGTCCAGCGGTTATCCTCTACTGGATAAATCCGCAAGGGCCGCAGTGCAAGGCTGGCGCTTTCATCCTGCGACCACCGACGGGAAGCCGGTTGACGACTGGTTTCTGATATCCATTCCGTTTAAACTCCGGAATTAATTTCCTTATCGTTGTGCTCTTATTGGAATGCCATGAACCAAACTCTCTCGAATCAAGGCTTGAACCTGGCGCAGTACTGGGCGCAAGGCGATGCCGTCTCGCACGCGGTCGCTTACGCCCTGCTGCTGATGTCGATTCTGAGCTGGTATTACATTCTGTCCAAAACCTGGAGCTCGTGGCGGATCCGAAAAAGCGCCGGGGCATTGGAAAGCTTCTGGAAGGCGCCGACGCTGACCGATGCAATTGCCACGATCCGTCACAGCGATAGCGAAAACGTCTACACACCTCTCGCAACGCAAAGTGCCGAAGCAGCCAATATCCGCTCGCAGGACGGCTCGCTGAATGCAAACGTCGATCCGGGCGAACTCATCACGCGCACTCTGCGCCAGGAAATCAATCGGGTTTCGGCACGGCTCGAAAATGGCCTGACGCTGCTGGCGTCGGTCGGCTCCACTGCGCCGTTTGTGGGCTTGCTTGGCACCGTCTGGGGCATCTATCACGCGTTGATTGCCGTATCGGCAACAGGCACGGTACAGATCGACAAGGTCGCCGGACCGGTCGGCGAGGCGTTGATCATGACGGCATTGGGACTGGCAGTGGCGATTCCCGCCGTGCTGGCCTACAACGCATTCACCCGCGTCAATCGCGTGACGCTCGCGGAACTGGATGCATTTGCCCACGATCTGCATGCATATCTGACAACCGGCGCGCGGATCGGAAAATAAGGCGCACGGCATACATCGCTTCAAACCTGAGGAACAACCATGGCATTCGGCGGATTCAACGATAACAGGCATACGGCCCCGATGGCAGAGATCAATGTCACGCCGATGGTCGACGTGATGCTGGTGCTGCTGGTGATTTTCATCATCACCGCGCCATTGTTTACACATGCAATCAAGCTCGATTTGCCGAGCGCGCAATCGGCACCGGCTCCGGAAAAGCAGGAAACCATTTCTCTCTCCATCAACGAGCAGGGTCAGATATTCTGGAACGAGGCCGTGGTTGATCAGAAAGACCTCGATGCCAGGCTGGCCACCGCCGCACAGAAGAATCCGCAACCGGAATTACAGCTGCGCGCCGACAAATCGACCCGTTACGAAGTGATCGCGCAGGTAATGGCGGCGGCGCAAAGCAACGGCCTGACCAAAATGGGATTCGTCACCGATCCCAAGGAACCCGCACCCGGAAAATAAGCCCGTGGCTAGCGTTCGCCTGGACGGTGCATCGATCAGGGATTGGCCGTCGTTTCACGATCAGTGCCAGGCAAAATTCGGCTTTCCTGATTTCTACGGGCGCAACATGGACGCCTGGATCGATTGCCTTTCCACGCTGAGAGAGAACGACGGCATGTCGGCTTTTACTCTTGCGTCGGAAGAAATACTGCAAGTCGAAATCATTGATTCCGCTATTTTGCAAAAGCAAGCACCACAGATTCTCGGTGCTGTGACGAACTGCGTCGATGCGATCAATGAGCGCCATATCGAAAATGGCGAAAAACCGGCTGTGGAACTGCTGCTCCGCTGATTTTTCACTGAAATTGCGCGATTGCCGTGACGCTATGCATGAACCTGAACCAGTATAATGCTCGGTTCATATCCACTTTCAGCATCATCCGCCATGCAAGACAAGTACATCCCCGCCGACGTCGAAAAATCAGCACAAAATCACTGGCGCGCGATCGACGCGTACAAAACCGTCGAACACGCAAAAGACAAGAGCGGCAAGGACAGGAAAAAATTCTACGCCTGCTCGATGCTGCCCTACCCGTCCGGCAAGCTGCACATGGGCCATGTGCGCAATTACACGATCAACGACGTGATGTACCGCTATCTGCGGATGAACGGCTATAACGTGCTGATGCCGATGGGATGGGATGCGTTCGGCATGCCGGCAGAAAACGCGGCGATGGCCAACAACGTGCCGCCAGCACAATGGACCTACGCCAATATCGCGCACATGAAAGAGCAGATGCAGGCGATGGGCCTGGCGATCGACTGGTCGCGCGAAATGACCGCTTGCCGGCCCGAGTATTACAAATGGAACCAATGGATGTTCCTGAAAATGCTCGAAAAAGGCATCATCTACAAAAAAACCGGCACCGTGAACTGGGATCCGATCGACCAGACCGTGCTGGCGAACGAGCAGGTAATCGATGGACGCGGCTGGCGCTCCGGCGCGCTGATCGAAAAGCGTGAAATCCCGATGTACTACGCAAAGATCACCGATTACGCCGAAGAATTGCTCGATCATGTAGACCACAAGCTGCCGGGATGGCCGGAGCGCGTGCGCATCATGCAATCGAACTGGATCGGCAAGTCCGTCGGCGTGCGCTTCGCCTTTCCATATGATCTGACCGACCAGGTCGGCAGTTCTCACCCTCTCCCGCAGGCGGGAGAGGGCCGGGGTGAGGGAGAGCTCCCACTGAAGGGCAAACTGTGGGTATTCACTACACGCGCCGATACGATCAAGGGCGTGACATTCTGCGCGGTCGCGCCGGAACATGCGCTGGCGACATTTGCCGCGAAATCCAATCCCGAACTCGCCGCCTTCATTGCCGAATGCAAGCTGGGCAGCGTGATCGAGGCCGACATGGCGACGATGGAAAAGAAAGGCATGCCGACCGGCCTGTATGTCTCCCATCCGCTCACCGGCAAACAGGTCGAGGTCTGGGTCGGAAACTATGTATTGATCACCTATGGCGACGGCGCAGTGATGGGTGTGCCGGCGCACGACGAGCGCGACTTTGCCTTTGCAAAAAAATACGTGCTGCCGATCGAACAGGTAATCGGCATCGAAGGAAACATGTTTTCCACCGAAACCTGGCATGACTGGTATGCGGACAAGGAAAACGGCCGTTGCATCAATTCCGGAAAATATGACGGACTGGCTTACGAAGCAGCGGTCGATGCGGTCGCTGCCGATCTTGCCGCACTCGGACTGGGCGAGAAAAAAATCACCTATCGACTGCGCGACTGGGGCATTTCGCGCCAGCGCTATTGGGGCACGCCGATTCCGATCATCCACTGCGCCGGATGCGGCGACGTGCCGGTGCCGGAGCAGGATCTGCCGGTGGTATTGCCGGAAGACTGCGTGCCGGACGGCAGCGGCAACCC